>JBAXPY010000024.1:0-15393 GCA_037132035.1 Candidatus Moraniibacteriota bacterium
AGCACTTTCTCCTAAAATTTCTCGCGTACAAGGATGATCTGAACAGATTACCGGCAATCCTTTTGCCATTGCCTCTAAGGGCGGAAGGCCGAATCCCTCATAAAGAGAAGGAAAAACAAATGCCTTGGCGTTATGGAATAATGTATCTAAGTCATAATCAGGAACATAACCGACAAATACAACATCGTCTATTCCTTTTTTCACAACCAGATCCTTAAGTCTTCGATAGAAATAATCTTCCTTACCAACAAATACTAAGCTCAAATCGGAATGTTTTTCATGCAGCAAAGAAAATGCTCCAACCAATCTTTCCAAATTCTTATGTGGATAAGCATTTCCTACGTAAATGAGGTATGGTTTGATTATAGCATAACGCTTTAAAATTTCCACATCCTTATTTGGGCTAAGCATACAAAAATCTTCACAAGATTCATAAGTAACAATAATCTTTTCTTGAGGGATATTTTCATAATTTTCCATGATATCTTTCTTGGTAAACTCTGAAACTGCGATAATTTTTTCTGATCGTCCGATGGCAAAATTTATTATCAATCGATACGCAATAAATTTAATCCAATAATACAACGGGTTTAGGGTGGTATTTTTGATTGTCGGAAAATGAATCAAGATTAAATCATGAATAGTAACGATGAACTTTTTTCTATACAGAAGAGGAACATTGAAATGTGGAAAATGCACCAAATCCAACTTATGTTTTCTGAGCAATCGCGGCATAGCTAGCTGTTCGGAAATAGAATACCATGTATAGTCAGCCAAAACTTTCTTAAAATTTGGATTTTGAGGTTGGTAGTCTTCAAAATTCTCCTTTTTAAGAAAAATCAAATATTCATTGACTAAATCAAGTTTTTCCAGTTTTTCGATTAATTTTTGCGTATAACGTCCCAATCCCTTGCCTATCGGGCCGAAAAAGCGCGCGTCTATACCAATTCTCATAATGCAACTATAGCATACAATTGCCCGCAAAGACAGCTATGCCGCCGAGGATACAAACTCACTTATGCGTGTCAAAATTCAATACTTCTAAAACGTTATTGGCCGTTTTTTCCCAAGTAAAATCCCTCGCCCTTTCCAGCCCAACTTGGATTAATTTTTCTCGTAAAACCTTATCTGATAAAACTTGCCTCATTGCCTCGCAAATTTCTCCTGGCTGATGGGGGTCGATGAGAATAGCGCAATTTGCGCAAACTTCAGAAAGTGATGAGTTGTTGGAGGTGATTACCGGCACACCGCACCCCATCGCCTCGAGTGGCGGAAAACCAAAACCCTCGAAAAAAGAGGGGTAAACGAAAAGTGAAGCTAGGTTGTAGACATAAGCCATATCGTCACTTGCGATAAATCCAGGCAATATTATATTATCTTTGAATTTTGATTTTTCAATTTCGTCAAACAATTCAGCGCTGAGCCAACCGGAAGAACCGGCAATTACCAACTTATATTTTGACAGTTCCGTATCATCTTCCTTAATTGCAATTTCCTGCAAGGCATTATAGGCCTCAATTAAACCTAAAATATTTTTTCTTGGTTCAATTGTACCTAGAAAAAGAATAAATTTGAATGGCAGATTATATCTTTCCTTTACCTCAATTAGTTTTCTGTCATTGCGACTAAGTACGCAAAAATTACTCCCTATTGCGCTCGGAATGACTGAAATTTTTTCTTTTGCAATTCCGTATATGCTTGAAATATCAGCTGCTGAAGAATGCGAAACAGTGATTATTTTATTTGCGGTTTGGCAAATTTTCCTGGGATTAACAAAAACATGCCAAAGTCGCCTTTTCCAAGAAAAATATCTTGGATATCTCTCAAAGGATAGATCATGGATAGTTGTTATGGATTTGACCTCCACGCTGACCGCACCAAAAATAATATTAGGGAAGAAAACAACATCAGCTCCACCAACTAGTTTATCAATTTTAGGCCAGCCAAAATACCAGAAGGAAAAATTTAGGAGCTTATTGGGAATACGAATTTTTTTCAATTTAACATTGGGATATTGAGAAAATAGTGAAAAATCAAAATCAAGCTTTTTCCAAGCACTCAAAAATAAGACGTATTCATTTTTATTGTCAAGTTCAAACAAGTTCAAAAAGAGTCCCAAGGCATATTCTTCCACGCCGGTTCTTCTTCCTTCAGAGAGACATCGCACATCTATACAGATTCTAGTCATCGTTTTTTTCCCAAATCAAGATTTAAGTCTTCATTTCAAATAGTGCTTTAACATAATAATCCAAAAACCCATAAATATCCCCATGGCCAATGCAGCTAGAAATACAATTCGCAAGTCGGGATTATTTTCAATAATCACTGGATTGTCAGCCTTAATCTCAAACCAAGTAGCCTCTCGCTGATCCTCATTCAACTTTTCAGTATTTTTCCTTAAAACATCAGAAATAGCCTGCGCAATTTTTTCAGCTGTTTTCTTATCAGCAGAGGCAAATTTCACTGAAACAATCTGTGATGACATTTTTTCTGCTTGAAAAATCTTAGTCAATTGCTTTAAGCTCAATCCCTCAACATTTCTTCCGGCCACACTGCTAATATCCATAACAATGCGAGGACTCTTGAGCCACTCTACGATTGTCTCGGTAAATTTTTCATCAGCTTGCAAGCGATAAAAATCATCATATTTATACCCTTCAGAAACTTGATTACCTACCCGGGTGATATTTAAAAAAAGGGATGTATCAAAAACTATCGGACGAAAAATAAAATATCCAGATATTCCCAAAACAAAAAACATAATCACCCCCACAAAAAGCTTTATTTGTTTTCTTATGATCAGTAAATATTCTTTTAATTCCATATTGTTATTCTTTAAAAAATTATCAAACTGGTCTTTCTCGCTTTGCCAAATGCACTATCAATTCTTGATTAATATATTTTTTAATTTTTTCTTTAAAAAATTTTTTGTCAAATTTTGAAACCTTTTCTCGGATATAATTAGGATCATAATCATTATCCCTAAATCTTTCCACAGCTTCAATGATATCTTGGGGCGTCTGGTTTTCAAAAAATATCCCAGTCTTACCCTCCTCTATATGCTCAGGAATGTCCCCTCCTCGGTAAGCAATGAGTGGTCGACCTGATGCCATGGCCTCAATTGCAACAATGCCAAAATCATCCTCCTGTGGAAATATAAACGCTCGACAACGAGAAAAACAGCGAGATAATTCCTTGTCCGAAACTCTACCGAGAAATTCTATATTAGGTCCGGCGATTTTTTTTAGCCGCTTTAATTCAGGTCCTCGACCTAATATCTTTAAAGGCAATTTCAATTTATTAAAAGCTTCAATTGCAATGTCAAAACGCTTATAGGCCATGAAGCGTCCAACCATTAAAAAATATCCTTCGGTTTTATCGCTAATATAGAAATTGCTCAAGGTTATTGGAGGATTGATAACTAAAGAATCTCGCTTATAGTATTTCACAATTCGTCTTGCGATAAAATTTGAATTGGCAATAATCTTATTTGGACGATCCGCACTGAATCGATCCCAAACGCGAATGTAGTTCATAAAGAAAGGAACCATCTTTTTGATGAAGGTTGGAAAATAGAAATCAGTTGTATATTTATGACAGTCATCCCAGGCGTAACGCATTGGTGTGTGCATGTAGCAGATATGCAACGTCTCTGGTCCCGTAATTATTCCTTTAGCATAGGCAGATGAATCAGAGAGCACGATGTCGTATTGAGAAAAGTCAAACTGCTCAATTGCCATTGGCATAAGAGGAGGAAATATTCGATGCCTTGTCGGAGCAAATGGAATTTTTTGCAAATAGGAAGTTTTGATGTTCTTACCCTTGAACATGCCGTGCATCAATTTTTCATCATAGACTATCGTATATATCGGTGCATACGGAAAAAGCTCGCAAAAACATTCGAGCACCTTTTCCGCGCCTCCACATTGAACCAAATAATCATGAGCCAGAGCAATCCGCATTTCTTGTTTATTTTATGACTTACGCATTTACAGATTTCTTCGTTTAGAAAATAGCACCCCGATGGTTTTGAGGCAAATTATTATGTCGAGTAACATTGACCAATTCTCAATATAATATAAATCTAGCTTGTATTCATCCTCAAAATCCAAATCCGAACGACCTGATATTTGAGCCATTCCTGAGACACCAGGCTTAATCGTAAGCAGACGGCGATGATACTCCATGTATTTTTCAATCTCTCTTTCTTGATGCGGACGCGGACCAACTAAACTCATAGAGCCAAACAATACATTGAAAAGTTGCGGCAATTCATCAATGGAATATCTTTCAATAAAATTACCCACGCGAGTTTTTCTTGGATCAGCTTTAATCTTATAGAGTGGGCCACGTCTAACACTTTGTTTCTCAATCAATTCCTTTTCATATTCAAGCGCTGCCTGTAGTTTTGGATTAGTTTTAGAAATACAATATTCATTTTTAAAATAGCGAAATTTATACACAAAAAATTTCTTCCCGTCGCTGCCAATGCGTTCGTTCTTGTAGATTATCGGCCCTTTACTATCAAGTTTACTTGCGATAGCAGTTATAATCATTATTGGAGATGTCAGGACAATTCCAATAAGTGAAGCAAAGATATCAAATGTTCGCTTAGCAATCCTGCCCCAACCATCTAGTGGAGTGTTTTTAACCTCAATCAATGGTTCACCGTTGAGCATTCCGATTTCAAACTTAAAAGTCTGCAACCCAGTGGGAATGTATTTGTAGACAACATTATGAATGGTGCAATAGTCAATCAGCTTTTCCTGCTCATCATCAGTGATTGAGGATTCACAAAGAATAATCTCATCAATGCCTCGCTCCTCCTTAATGATCTTAATTACTTTGAGATGAGCAGTGTCAATCTGATCAATTACCTTATAACCAAGATTTTTATTATTTTTGATAGTTCGTGAAATGATATTCATCTTGGAATTTTTTCCAATAAGCAAAACACGATGCACTCCGATTTCTCGATTTCGCAAAAGCCATTTTTGCACTAGTTGCAACAAATATCTAGCAATAACCACATACATCGTCGCAAGAAGCCAAGCGGCCAAAATAATAAAACGAGAAGAAAACCATTCTCGTTTTAAAAATATTGCCACAATGATAATCACGAGACCAATGGAAGTTGCTGCAAAAATTTTCAAAGCTTCCTTCCAAAACTTTCTTGTTGAACGAATATCGTAAAGTCCCTCAAAAGCATAGATTAAAAGAAAAAGCGGCGCAGTCATAAGGACTATCCGCAAATAAATATCGAATGGGAAAGAATAAAGCAAGGGTTTCAATTGGACAATACTAGGAACATTGCGAACAGAAAAAGCAGTCAGAGCTGCCAGAACGATCATGGCAAAATCAACCGGAACTTGAATGGCACTAAAAAATAATTCGGATTTTTTCATATTTTTTCAAAAAATACATTACGCCATCTTCACAAGCCAACCATTTATCAAAGCAAATCTATAAGCCGGATTCTGTTTGGAAAAATTCCTTGGTAATAATTTATCTGGGATCTTGATTGCTCAAAACCTCAAGCGGCACTTCCCAATTTGCATTGGGACACGACCTTGCATTCAGATAAGGATTTAGCCGTTTCACCCTTCGACTTTACTCAGGGCAGGCCCCATCTTTCGACTTTGGCATACCTCAAGCTTATATCAAAGATTCACCCTGATTGCTCAGGATGCTCTTATTATCGCTAATAAAAGCGTCTCTGCTCGCACCTCGCGGATTACTCCGTATGGGTGTTACCCATTACCCTTCCCCGCCGAGGCGGGGTAAATGTCCGGACTTTCCTCCCCCCCTCGCCAAAGCGAGAAAGAGTAATTACCCAATTTGCTTTGATAAATGGCTAAATTGAGCCTGATTATCTCTCTTTCTTTCATCACTATCTTAGCATTATACAGGGAAATTGTAAAGATATCGCGCGTTGTAGAGACGTATTGCACAATGCGTCTCTACGGATACAAATTTTCAAAAAATTGACGAATACGATAAAACTGCATATAATATGTTTACCAATTAAATGAAGCACCGAGATGGCCCAACCACCCATTGAGCTTCGGCCAAAAGCTGGCGAAATAGCTTGAATGAAGTGCCTTGTTAGTTACGACTGACAAGAAATTTGGGTGGAACCACGAGTCAAAAAAAAGGCCCGTCCCAGAAATCTTACGTGTTTTGTATTTCATACATCACACTTAAGGATTTTTGAGACGGGTTTTTGATTCTGAAAAATAATTATTAATAATACTACATAAACCATGTACAAAAAAACGCAACCAATCAATTTATTATTTGCACTTAAGGTACACTTATTAAATTTGTAATAATTCATAATTTATAATCATATGCAAAAACTTAGTAAATTTTTTTCAGAAAAAAATGATCCGACTATCTTATTTTCCTATCATGCTTTTGTTATTTTAATGGCTATTTTAGCAGAAAAAAGCTACCAAGACACAGGGAAAGACTCTGGTGGTTTTAGTCTCTTGATTATACCTTTTGTCATATTACCCTTCTTGATTATCCATATACTGATTGTACTTTTTAGAGACAGGCAAATCCCCATATCGCAGAGGACAGGAAAGGTAGCAACAATAACATTATGGAACCTTGGTATGTATTTTGCAGATAACATGATAGCGATTCAATTACTCATCTCGTTATACAATAAACATTAACCTATAAAAAACATGAAAACTAAATCTATTGAAATTCTAAGACACAGCACCTCCCACGTCCTCGCGACCGCGGTTTTGGAAATGTTTCCCGAGGCAAAGTTCGCCATCGGTCCAGCGATTGAAAATGGTTTTTACTATGATTTTGATCTGCCCAGAACGCTCATTCCGGAAGATTTGGAAATTTTGGAAGAAAAAATGCGCGCCATCATCAAGGCCAATTATCAATTTGAACGAGCGGAGATTTCCATCGCCGAGGCAAGAGCTGATTTTGAGAAGTTGGGGCAATACTACAAACTCGAACTGATCAATGATTTGGCTGAGAAAGGAAGTGAAAAGGTTTCGGTCTATAAATCCGGATTATTTGTCGACCTTTGCTCCGGTCCACATCTAGACTCCACTGGCGAAATTCCAGCTGACGGATTCAAACTGACGAAAATTTCCGGCGCCTATTGGAGAGGCGACGAAAAAAATAAACAGTTGCAAAGAATTTATGGCGTGGCTTTTGCGAGTAAGCCAGAACTCAAGGATTATCTCCACATGCTCGAAGAAGCGGAAAAAAGAGACCATCGAAAGATTGGAAAAGAATTAGATTTGTTTTCTTTTCATGATGTTGCGCCCGGGATGCCCTTCTTTCATCCCAAGGGAAGCATCATCTACACAGAGTTGAAAAATTTCTGGCTCGATTCTCAAAAAGAATTTAATTATGATATGGTGTTTTGCCCTTCCATGCTCGATGTCTCAATGTGGAAAAAATCTGGCCATTTTGAGCACTACAAGGACGATATGTATTTCATTCAAAACGAAGAAGGTGAAAAACAATTCGCTTTGCGCCCAATGGATTGTCCGGGAGCAATTCTTATCTATAATAATTCCCTGAAATCATATCGCGATTTGCCACTGCGCTACGCTGAACCAGGATTAATCACAAGAAAAGAAAAATCTGGACAGCTCGGAGGATTGTTTCGCGTGCAACAGTTTACTCAGGATGATGCTCATATCTTCATTCGCGAAGATCAAGTGGAAGAAGAAATCAAAAAAGTAATCCAATTGGTGGATAAAATGTATAAACCTTTTGGACTCGAATATAAAGCGTTTCTCTCAACTCGCCCAGAAAACTTCATGGGAGAAATCAGCGTATGGGACAAGGCCGAAGTCGATTTGAAAAAAATTCTCGGAGAACTTTACGGCGAAAACTATGGTCTCAAAGATAAGGACGGTGCTTTTTATGGACCAAAGATTGACTTTCAATTAAAAGACGCAATTGGGCGCACTTGGCAATGCGCCACAGTTCAATTAGATTTCCAGATGCCTTTGAAATTTGACTGTCGTTATATTGACAATGACGGAAAAGAAAAAACTCCCGTTCTCATTCACCGCACGATCATGGGTTCTTTTGAGCGCTTCATGGGCATTCTCATTGAACACTATGCCGGCGCATTTCCAACTTGGCTCTCCCCTGTTCAGGTGATGATTGTTCCGATTTCTGAAAAATTTAATGAATATGCGCATTCCATAGAGACGCAATTCATTGCGTCTAATGTTCGCGCAACTGTCGATGATTCCAATGAGTCCCTCGGCAAACGAATTCGCCTGGCTGAGAAACAAAAAATTCCCTACATTCTAGTTGTGGGAGAAAAAGAAATAACTGACGAAACCATAGCTGTTCGAAAACGTGGAGAAGAAAAAAAGCAGGAGATTTTGAAGATGGAGGAGTTTTTGGAGAATATTAAAAAAGAGATTGACGAAAAACTATAAAAAAATCTTTACGGCTTTCCTTGTCATTCCCGCGAAGGCGGGAATCCAGTCTCAAATCCCAATTTGAATTCAAATCTCACTACAAAAAAATTGCTACGCTTAATCAAATCTCTCTTTAATCCTGCCTTTAACTTAATTTACTAAGACACTAAGTTGGGGGATTCTTAGTTGAGCGTTTACACTAGATCCCCGCCTCCGCGGGGATGACACCTTGGAAATATAAACTCTATGATTTACTTCATCAAAACCTTCGGCTGTCAAATGAACATCAGTGATTCGGAACGGATTGCTAGCTTTTTGGAAAAAAATAATCACAATCCCGCTTCAAAAACTACTGAGGCAGATTTGGTTATTTTCAACACCTGTGGAATCCGCCAAACCGCGGAAAATAGAGCCTACAGCATTATTCATACTTTGCGCAAAGCACGACCGGAAATTAAAATCATTCTGACTGGCTGCCTTGCTAACCGCGGAGACGTACAAAGAAGATTAAAAGATAAAGTTGATTTTTTTTGTGCGATAAAAGATATAGAAAGTATATTGCCCACTCTCAATTCTAGTTGCAATTATCTGGAAATAATCCCAAAATATTCTCATAAGCATACAGCACAAGTGCCGATCATGACCGGCTGTAATAACTTTTGCTCCTATTGCGTCGTGCCCTATGCCCGTGGACGAGAAGTTTCCAGGCCTAGCGCGGAGATTATTGCTGAAATTAGAAACTTGCTCAAAAACGGCTGCAAAGAAATCACGCTTTTGGGGCAGAATGTTAATAGTTACAATTATAAGGAAACAACTTTTCCTAAACTCCTAAGAAAAATCGAAAAAATCCCGGGACATTTTTGGATTCGCTTTATGTCTTCGCACCCGAAAGATGTTTCGGATGAGTTAATTGAGACAATTGCTAAATCAAAAAAGGTTTGCGAGCATATCCACCTTCCAATCCAGGCTGGCTCAGATAAGATTCTCCTTGCGATGAACCGCAAATATACTGCTAAGCATTATCTGAGCTTAATCAGAAGAATCCGCACCACTTTCAAAAAATATAAACCCGATGTGCCATGTTCAATATCCTCGGATATCATCGTCGGCTTTCCTAGTGAAACTAAGAAGGACTTTTTGGAATCGGCCAAAATTATGAAAGAAGTAAAATTCGACCTGATCTATTTTGGTCAATTTTCTCCCCGCCCTGGTACTGTCGCCTGGAAAATGAAAGATGATGTTTTAAAACTAGAAAAATCTCGACGAGAAAAATTCCTCAATGAAATTCTTAAAAAAACCGCTTTTTCCAATAATCAAAAATATCTTGGAAAAACATTAGAAGTTTTGATTGACCTGGAAAAAGCTGGGATCTATTTTGGCCGAACGCGTTCAGGGAAAGATGTAAAAATAAAAACCGACCAGAAAAATTTAGTCGGGACTTTCACAAAAGCTAAAATCACAAAATCTAACACTTGGAACCTTGAAGCAAGTTTAATTTAAAAATGGCCCGACGGATTTATCCATCGAACCATTTTTCATTTTTCAAAGGCATTGTATGAAAATCATTACAGGGGGCGCTCGAATAGCCAAATACTGTCCGGACTGAACAGATATCCATCGTCCATGACTACTGCGCCCAACCAATGACGCAGACTGGTCCAGCGCAAATCGAGCAGGCAAAGATTGTTTCCAATTTGAATTGGACTCATTCCGCCATTTTTCCATCCCTGGCCAGCATAGGCGACTCGCGATCTCGCAATTGCCTCTGCCGAGGACCCCATAAAACCACATTGGAGAGCCAGGTCGAAAATTTCAGGCTGTTCGGCGGGCAGTTTTTGACCCAGCTCCTTGCCAGTAACTTCCCATAATAATACCTCTTTTCTCGTGGGGCTGATTTCAATTCTATCCAAAATCATCCCGGCTGCAGCGCTGATCCCCATATTATTGGACACCACTTCCTGCCTAATGCCATTTATGTCCGAACTGCCCACATTTACCTGCGCAAAGCTTTTTCCACAGACTCCGTTTCCAACGATTTCTTTCATGGGATACCCTCCTATTTTTCTCCGGTTAACTTATTACCACGCCTTATAATTTCACATAAAAATGATTAAGGTACTTATTCCTACTATTTATTGCTTTTGATTTTTCATACTAATCAAATTTTTCCAATCTGTCAATGAGCCAGCTTGGCTCTAAGAATCCATCAAGACAGCATTTCTAAGACTGCCTGCGTGGCTTCGGAGCCTTTATTGTTTTTATTGCCAGAACGAACTTGCGCTTGCTTGAGATTTTTGGTTGTAATGACACCAAATCCAACCGGAATCGAGAAATCGAGCATTACTCGCATAATTCCGTGGCTCGCTTCAGAGGAAATGTAATAGAAATGGTCCGTATCGCCTTTAATTACGCACCCAATGGTCACAATGCCGTCATATTTTTTGGTTTTTGCCACGCGCTGACAAGCGAGAGGAATTTCAAATGCGCCCGGAACCCAAACGATTTCAATGTTCTTTTTGGGAACAGAATTTTCCTCCAATGCTCGAAGAGACCCTGCGAGCATCTTCTCCGTGATGTCAGAATTAAATCGGGAAACCACCAGGACAATTTTTAGCTTGCTCCCATCTAGTTTTTTTTCTAAAATCCTAGTTTTTCTTTGCATAGTTTTATTTATTCAAAAATTTATAGATATATTTCGCCAGAATATCCGTTTCAATGTTCACCTCAGTACCCTTTTCGATTGTTCCTAGATTGGTATTTAAAAGCGTATATTCAACCAACGAAATGCTAAACCAATCCTTTTTTGTCTCAACAACTGTAAGGCTAATGCCATCCACTGAAACTGAGCCTTTTTCCACGATGAGCGCCAATACTTTTTTTGGCGCTTGGATTTTCATCACTTTCGATTTTTTCACATTCTTAATTTCAATGATTTTTCCCCGCGCATCAATGTGACCCTGAACAATATGACCGTCCAATAATTGACTTAGCGTCAGGCTTTTTTCTAAATTAACCGCTCGTCCTTTGGCAAAATTTCCAGTAGTAGTTTTTTTGAGTGTTTCTGGCATATATTCTACTTCGAAACTATTTTTCGCCACACTCTTCACCGTTGAGCAAACGCCATTTACAGAAATGCTTTCTCCTAGTTTCACTCTCCAGCCTTTCGGTTTTTTGATTGCCACAAAAAAACTGCCGCCTCTTTCTTCGGCACTTTCAACAGTTGAAATTTTAGTTATAATTCCTGTGAACATAGTGAATAGTAACTACCTCAATTAGTTACGAATTAATAGGTTACGCAAAATCTTACTTACCAGTCTCGTCCGCCGTAGTTTCGAGTCACGAGCACTCTCGTGACGGAACAAAGGAGGATAAAAATAAAATATTATTTTCTAATCATCGCGACATCTTTTTCAATCTGCGAAATTAATTCCTCATTAGTCTCAAATTCAATAATCTCTCTAATTTTCTCACCCACTTCCAGCTCAATCTTTTTACCATAGATATCTCCGGAAAAATCCAAGATATAGGCTTCCAGAATAGTCGTTCCATTTCGATACATTATCCCTGCTTTGTATTTTTTACCATCAACAATAGCCCAGCCGGCATACACACCGTCATCTAGCTCTCCAAAAAATTCAACATTAGCCGTGGGAAAGCCAAGCTTTCGACCTTCTTTTTGCCCATGGATAACGTTGCCTTCGAATATATTTTTCATTGCTTTGCTTGATTTATCAGTACAAATAGTATTATCATATAGGATACTATGATAAACACTCAAAAGTCAAAAATTATTGTTATTCTCGGCCCCACATCCTCAGGGAAGTCCTCTGTCGCCATAAAATTGGCACGGAAGTTTAATGGTGAGATAATTTCGGCTGATAGTCGCCAAATCTATCGCGGAATGGACGTTGGTACGGGCAAAGTCACAAAAGCAGAACAAGCGCTCGCTAGACACCATATGCTCGATATTATTAGCCCAAAAACCAATTTTAGCTCAGCTCAGTTTAAGAAAAAAGCAGAAAAAATTATTCAAGATGTCTTGAAACGGGGAAATTTGCCAATAATTTGCGGTGGGACTGGTTTTTGGATCAAAGCCATAGTTTCCGATGTGGTTTACCCGGAAGTAAAACCAGACTGGAAATTGCGAGAAAAATTAGGCAAAAAGTCAGCTGAAGAACTTTTTGCAAAACTAAAAAAACTTGATCCAGTTCGTGCGAAAAATATCGATGCAAAAAATCCCGTGAGATTAATTCGCGCGATTGAAATTTGCAAAATATTAGGCAGCGTTCCGACTATCAACAAACAATCAGCTTCGTCAACAAATGAATTTCTACAAATTGGCATCGCCATATCCAAAGAAAAACTACAACAACATATTGAAAAACGATTGAAACAAAGATTTAGAAAAGGAATGATTGCGGAAGTCGCAAGTTTGCACAAAGAGCAGAGAATAAGTTGGAAAAAAATAGAAAGCTTTGGATTGGGTTATTTTTGGATTGCAAAATTTTTGCAAAAACAACTCCCAATGAAAGAGTTGTTTGAAAAAGTTTACCAAACTGAAAAAGATTATGCTAAACGTCAGATGACTTGGTTTAAAAAAGATGAAAGAATTGTTTGGCTAGATAAATATCAAACTATCCAAAATGAAGTAAATCAATATATTACTGATTAAAAAACGGCTCCTCTTTTATTCTTTCAGCCAAACCTCTAGCCCATAGCCTCTCTTGCTCTACTGGATTATCCTGAACATGCCCCGCAACAGTCTGCCTATCCCAAATTGCCTGAACCATTATTTTAAAGTCAACATCGTTGAGCTTTTCTGCTATTTTCTTTAATGTTTCACCTGGATTACCCCAACCTTTTTGCACAGCAGCATCATCAACAAAAGCTTCATAAACCACTCCGGATATTCTGCCATAAGGACCAGTAAATGCAGGAAAAAATTTGAATTCTGGAGATTTCACACCACCAGAACTCTCAATTGACATTCCCATTTTTTGTTCCATATTTTTTTAAATTTCAATTAATTAGTATTTTTTTTCGTAACAATTCCTCTGCAATTTGCGGGTTAGCTTTGCCCTTACTTTCCTTCATTATTTGACCAACCAAAAATTTCAATGCATTTTCTTTTCCTGAGTTATAGTCCACCACTGACTTTTTATTCTTTGACAAAACTTCATCCACTATTTGTCCCAACTCATCAGCATTGCTTAGTTGGATTAGATTTTTTTCTTCAATAATTTGTGATGGATCAGCACCTGTGGCGTACATAACCTTTAGCACTGTTTGCGCTCCAGATGAGCTGATTTTTCCTTCCCCCACAATCGCAATAAGCTCAGCATAATTCTCTGGAGTAATCTTTAACTCAGCAACTTCTCCACCATTCGTCATTAAGTGTTTTCTTAATTCCCCCACCATATAGTTTGCAGCCAGTGCCAAGGTTTTTTCCAGAGGAACTGAAAATTCCCTACAATCAATTTTTTCCTTTATTTCGCTGACAACATTCTCAAAATAATCTGCCAAAGCTGGATCGGTTGTGAGCACTAAAATTGCATCGTCGGCGAGACCATATTCAACTTTGAAACGTTTCACTTTTTGATCGGGCAATTCTGGCAATTTCCTTTTCATCTCCTCGACATATTCTGGAGTAAATTGAAAAGGAGGAATATCTGGCTCAGGAAAATAACGATAATCATGGGCGGATTCTTTTTTTCGCTGCGATACTGTCGCGTTGCGATTAGCATCCCAGCCACGCGTTTCTTGCACAATTTTCTCGCCTTTCTCCAACACTTCCGTCTGCCGCTCAATTTCATAGACAATGGCTTTTTCCACAAATTTGAACGAGTTGATATTTTTCACTTCCACCTTCGTGCCAGAAAGCTTCTCTTCACCTTTTTTATAGAGCGATAGGTTAACTTCACAACGCATGTGTCCCTTCTCCATATCAGCATCAGAAATCTTAAGATAACGACAAATTTGTTGTAATTTTTGACAAAACACACGGGCTTCTTCAGCTGTTTCAATGTCTGGTTCCGTCACCAACTCCATCAGCGGAACGCCTGCCCGATTAAAATCAACCAAAGAATAATTCGCACCTTTGGGGTGAACCAACTTTCCAGTGTCTTCTTCGAGATGAATTCTGGTTACACCAATTTTTTTACCCAAAACATTCAAGTGTCCCGCTTCACAAAACGGCTGGTCATATTGCGAAATCTGATAACCCTTGGGAATGTCAGGATAAAAATAGTTCTTGCGGTCGAATTTACTGTCCAACCTTAATTGACAATTCAAAGCTAACCCAGCCAGTTGCACAAATTCAATTGCTTTCTTATTAGGCACTGGCAATGTTCCCGGTTGCGCCGTGCATACTGGGCAAATATTAATATTCGGTTCAACTTCCAGTCCAAGACTATTTTTGCAAGCACAAAACATTTTGGATTTAGTTTTTAGCTCGACATGAATCTCCATACCAATGACGGGAATATATTTGTTCATAATATTATTTTAACGATTATCTCCACTGCCACTTAATTTTCCTCTCTCCATCCTATCATATAACTTAGCCAAATTGCTAGTTGCGACTTCTTCTAGCGATATATTAAGCTCACTAGCCAATTGCGTCAAATACCACAAAACATCTCCCAATTCTTTTTTAATTTCTTCCCGATCAATTTCATCAATTTTTCCCGCCTTATCCCGCAAAACTTTTTTAATTTTTTCCGCCACTTCTCCCGATTCACCAGCTAATCCCAAAGTTGGATAAATATAATTTTCATCAGCATTAGGATATTTTGCCGTTACACGCGATTTTTTTTGGTATTCTTCAAAATGAAAAAAATCATAAAACAATTGAAATCGAACACTATGTCAGGCGACAAAGTCGAACAGCTCCTCGCTATATTTGAAGAAGAGGAAACCGAAAAAGAGAAAAAAGAGAAAGTAATTGTTTCAAGAGTCATATTTAGAAGGCTTA
>JBAXPY010000025.1:0-15206 GCA_037132035.1 Candidatus Moraniibacteriota bacterium
ACCTGCAAGGATATTGTTTGTTTTGATGGCTGCAAGAGACAGCAGGGGACGAAGAATTGTCAGTAGAAGTGTAAATGGCCACTTCTTCGATTATGTAGCCAAGCAAAGCTGTCATGGTGATGTTTTGTAATTTTTTTTGCACTCCATGGTAAGCCACGGAGTGCATGAGTTTTTGGAAAATAATTAAATAATCAAATCAAATGAAAAAAGAATTAGTTAAGAATGAGCAAAGAAAACAAGCTAACAAAAAAAAGTTTATTTATTTTGCCTTGGTGGCATTTTTTTTGTTCATGACCGGTTGGGCGATTATGCAAAAAAATAACCAGCCAATCGTCTCGGCTGATTCTGGTGAGGTATTAGGAAAGGAAAAAATAATCAAGAGGCTCTATATTTTTCGTGATGATCAAAATCAAGGATCAAACGGTCTTTTTTCGCTGGCCAAAGGTGCAGAGCCTTCGATTTGGCTTCAAGGCGATAATGTGAGTGGGGAAGTCAATGTATCAGTCTATCGCGGTGATGAAGATGCACTTAAAAACTTTTTGATATATAAGGACAAGGACAGTGGTTTTGAGAAAAAAAATGACTTTTCCAATCTCGATGGCTATGCGTCCGTTGCAAATTTTTCGGAAAATATTGACAATAAGGCCCGGCATAAAGTTATTTTGCCGATTGCGGAAACTGGAGTCTGGATCGTGCAAGTGAAGCAAGGCGATGTGCAGACTGAGGCGCTTCTTCTGGTTTCAGATTTTTCTGCCTTAGTGAAGGAGGGGGATGGAAAATTGGTTTTTTGG
Source organism: Candidatus Moraniibacteriota bacterium (assembly GCA_037132035.1). Taxonomy (GTDB): domain Bacteria; phylum Patescibacteriota; class Minisyncoccia; order Moranbacterales; family UBA2206; genus UBA9630. Next base: position 792 of record JBAXPY010000025.1, read on the forward strand.
GCTCAGAATCGTTCTAGTGGAAAAAGTCTCTCGGACGTTTCATTGACTACTTTTAATCTGCGAGAAAAAGCGGACAAGCTGGACGAATTGAAAACTAACTCAATGGGAATCGCTGAGACGAAAATTAATGAAAAGTCAGATGCGGCCATCTTGAGAAATGGTTCAGATTTGGCTCTCATACCTCTCAATTTGACCTCTCTTGATTATCGTTGGTCAGTATTCAAGGAAAAGGTTATCGATCCAAAATATTTCACCTTCACTGATCGTCCACTTTATCGCCCAGGAGACACTGTGCATTTCAAATCAATTTTGCGCAATGATGATGACGTCGCCTACTCGATTGTTTCTGGTAGGGCGCAAGTCAGCGTTTTTTCTGGCTGGGGGGAGGACAAAAAAATGGTCTATGAAAAGACGCTAACACTTTCGGAATATGGAACGATTGATGATACTTTCAGTCTTCCACCGGATGTGGAAGTGGGCGATTATTATTTAGCCATTAAGCGTGAGGGTAGTTCCGATGAAAATGATGGATATACTCAAGCAAATTTTAGTGTACAAGAATTTCGCAAGCCAGAGTATAGCCTGGATATTAAGCCGGAAAAGGATGTCTTTATTGTTGGAGACGAGATGCATTTTACTATCAAGGGAGAATATTTTTCTGGAGAAGCTTTGAGTGGGGAGCGGGTGACTTATGTGGTGAAGTCGAATAATTTTTTTGAGTATGATTATTTGGATAGTAAGGAAAATGCGCTCAATAGCAAATATCAATATTATGGAGGGTATGCTGGGTGGTTAGTTTCAGATGCAGAAGTGGTGCTTGATCAAAATGGCGAGGCGGAGATTGTTGTTGCGGCGCAAGTTCCCGATGGGGCAGTTGGAAATCAAGTTGTTTCTTTTGAGGTTAACTTTGAAAAGGGTGGGGGTGAACCGGTTTTTGATCGCAAAAATGTGCTTATGTATGCTGGTGATTTTGGCATTTACCGCAAGAGTAATGATTGGAGCTATGCGGCAAAAATTGGAGAAAAAACCCAGATTCCTCTGACGATTATTCCATATGCTCAAAATTCATCTGTAAAAAATATTGAAGTCAGTGCCACGGGAGAGCGAGAGTATTGGGATGAGGTTCGTGAAACAGAAGATGCGCCTCTTAGCTACAAGAGAAATAGCAGTTCGGTGCCAGAAATAAGGGCTACTTCTGATAAGGATGGGAATGTGATATTGGCTTTTGTGCCTGACAAGCCAGGATCGTATCAATACAATGTGAAAGCGGTGGATGCGCGAGGCAACTCAGTGTATCGTGAAGTGTGGCTTTGGGTTCCAGAAGAAAACGGTTTTTTCTATTCTTTCTCGGATGATAATGAAGGATCTGACCAGGGAATTATTGTTAAAGCCGATAAGAAAAGCTATGAGCCTGGCGAGAAAGCGCGAGTAACAATTTCTTCTAATGTTTCCAATCGCGATGTATTTGTGTCCATTGAAAGAGGTCGGATGGATCGCTATCAAATTGTTAGTTTGAATGGTCGTTCGAAAACAATCGAGTTTGATCTGTCGGATGTGGACATGCCAAATCGATTCATTTCTGCAGCAACTTTTGCTAATGGGAAATATTACCAAAGTGAAGAAAAAATTCTAGTATCAGCGGAAAAGAAGCGAATTGATTTGAAAATTAAGCCTGATCGTGAAACTTATGGACCTGGAGATGATATTTCAATTGAGGTTGAAACGAGAGATCAAAAAGGTGCTCCGCTTGAAGCGGATGTGGCGCTTTTTGGGGTTGATAAGGCAATTTATGAATTATCGGACAGTCAGACTGGTGATATTTTTGAGGATTTTTATCGTGAACGCTACAATGATACCCAAGAATCTCATTCATTAAAGGGTATTGTTGCCTTTGGCGCAGAACGTGGCGGTTGCTTTGCAGCTGGAACGCAAGTATTACTTATCGATGGGAAACAAAAATCGATTGAAGATATTCAGGAAGGGGATCTAGTGCTAACAAGAAAAAGTGAAACTGATGCAGAATTGGTGCTAGCCTCAGTCGTTGGCACGCATGCCTTGAGTGTAAATGGCATCTTGATTATCAATGGTGATTTGCGAGTGACTCCAATTCATCGGATGTTTGTGAATGATAAATGGCAGGAAGCTGGAAACATTCAAGTTGGTGATCAATTGGTCAAATCTGATGGCACGCAGGAGCGAGTGGATTCGATTGAGTGGTTGAGACAAAAAACGAATGTCTATAATCTGACCATTAAAGATCAGCATACTTTTTTCGCCGGGGGAGTTTGGGTGCATAATGATAAGGGTGGTGGCGGACGTTCGGTTTTTCGCGATACGGCATATTGGAATCCGGCTATTCGCACTGGCACTGATGGAAAGGCTCGGGTAACTTTTCGTTTGCCGGATAATTTGACTACTTGGGTTCTAGCGAGTTATGCCGAAACGAAGGACAGCAAGGTTGGTCAGGCAACCAAGGAAGTTAAGGTTACAAAAAGTGTAATTTTGCGCCCAATTTTACCAAATATTTTTCGGATAGGGGATGAAGTAATTCTTTCGGCGTTATTACAGAACTTCTCAGGCGAGAAGGGTTCCTATTTGGCTAATCTGCAATTTTCTGGTGGTAAGGTAGTGAAAGGAACGAATCAAAAAATTGAATTGGCTAGTGGAGAATCAAAGGAAATCTACTTCACAGTTGCACCGGAAAAGGAGTTAGAAGCGGCTGAGTTAATTTTTTCAGCCACTGGCAAGGACGAACGCAATTCGGACAAGGTCACCTTGGTCGCGCCAGTCTATTCGGCTGGGTATCGAGTATCACGTTCCTTTGTGGGAAGCGATAAGGTTGCCGCAAATTATGAATTTTCAGATGACGCTGATCCGGAAAAATCAATTTTGAAAGTTTCTCTGGCGCCTAATCTTCTTGGCACGATTCCAGACGCGATGGAATATTTAGTTAGCTATCCCTATGGTTGCATTGAGCAGACAATGAGTCGTTTAGTGCCTGTGGTTGTGGCACAAAAGAATAAAGATTTGTATCAAAAAGCTTTGGAGAATAAGGATATGCCCGAGCTTTTACATAAGGGGCTTTTGCGTCTGAGGGAGCATCAATTGGAAAACGGTGGTTTCTCTTGGTGGTGGAAAGATGGAGGTGATCCATTTATTTCCTGGTATGTGGCAAGATATTTAGAAGGAATTATGAGCTTGCCAGATTTGAAGCAGGAGGATAGGAATTTAGCCAATGAGCTTGCTAATAAACTGAAGGGCTATTTGGAGGGTGGAGATTTTCGCTGGTCTGATCAGGCTTTTGTAGGAAAAAATGAGCAGGAAAAGGCTACGCTTGTGAAAGAGCGTCAAATCCTACGTACTTCCGGATTGGGATATATTGGGAATGATCAATCAGCTATTTTTGACTTAGCTGGCGTTCGTCCAGAACTATTAGCGATAGCGGTCTCACATAACGTCAAAAACGGCTTTGTGAACCCGGCGCAAAATGGACTCAGTCAGCTTTTAGCACTGCAAAAAGCTGATCCTTCTGGTGGAGTTTATTGGGAGGCTGGTCCGCGGAGTCGCTTCGGAAGCAATGATGCATCAACTGCCTTTGCACTTCAGACATTAATTACCGTGGGAGACAACAGTGGTGCGGCAGAAAAAGCGGCTCGCTTTTTAGCGAATAATCGTCAAAAGAATTACTGGTCTAATACTTTTGCCACTGCGCAGGTGATTGAAGCAATCACTGCGTTCACGCAAAAGAATGGCGGAGCGAATCCGAATTATTCCTATCAAATTTTTGCTGGAGAAAAAATGATTGCAAAAGACTTGGTGAATGATTTTCGTGATCGAAAGGAAATCTCAATACCACTAAAGGAGTTGCTAGTCAAAAAGGGCGCACTTTCCATCAAGTTGTCTGGTAGTGGGGAGGCCTATTTGGTGGCGGTGTTGGATGAATTTAGGACAAAGAAAAATGCCGCAGCGGAATATAAGGGGATAAGAATTACTCGCGAATATATTCCCGAAAAAGGCAAGAGCAATATTGGAATTGGTGACACCGTTACGGTGCGCATTAAGATTGAAAATCAATCCAAGATAAATGATTATCTGGTTGTCAAAGATGAGCTTCCAGCGGGCTTGGTCCCGGTCAATCGCGAGTTCAAAAATACCCAGGGCGTTACTGGTATGTTTGGTATAAATGTTCCTTATGGAATGGAGATTGGGAAGGCCGATGTTACGTTTGCGGCCTACGGCAGCAATCAAAGTGTTTATGAGTATTCGGCAAGAGTAGTGTCGGCTGGATCATTTTTTATCCCGCCAGCTCAAGCAGCTTTGATGTATTCTCCTGAAGTGTATGGCATCTCAGAAACGGGCCAATTGAAAATAGATGTTAAAAGCAATAAATCAATCATAGGGGCATCTCTAAAGAAAGTTATTGGAGACAAGGTGATATTTTTCATTCTTCTAATCTTCCTCTCGCTTTTGATTGGTGGCGGAATTAGCGGGTGGATGTATTATAATCGCAAACAAAAGAGTCTCGGGAATCAGGGTGTGAAAAGCCAAGTGGACTCTTCTTTCGGCCTGGAAAAAGTAGAAACCGAAAAAAAGACCCAAGTATGAAAAGGGTATTACTAACCCTACTCTTGGCCTTATTTGCTATTGGTTTTTTCTGGACATTTTCTCTCTCTGGGCAACACGCCATTCAAAAAGAAGATAATCAGTCAGTGCTTGGTGTTCACGCTGATCGCGTGATTCAGTCGGAACTGGTGCAGGTTTTTCCTCCAGATGAGAAAACCAAAATCTTTGTCGAAAAGCAAGTTGTGGGCGGGGTTGTTCCTCATCACTTGCTCGCTGCAGCGTCCCTGGCGGAATTTTTTTCGGCTCTTTCAAACTCAAAAAATCCACCAATAACGATCATTATTATTGGCCCAAATCATGCGGAAACAGGAAAGGGTCGAGTTATCACAGGAAAATATGCGTGGGGCACTCCATTCGGCAATTTGGAAGCAGATGTGGGACTGGTAGATACACTAGTGAAAAATGGTGTGACCGTGCTTGATGAAGAATCGCTTGAAAATGAGCATGCCATATATTCTCTCACAACGTTTTCCAGGTATTTTTTGCCCAAAACTAAGATTGTGCCCTTATCTTTGAGTGCCAATCTTACGCTAGATGATGCGAAGGCATTGGGCAAAAAAATTGCTCAGTTAGCCGGAGAAAGGACGATTATGGTTGGCTCAATTGATTTTTCCCATTACCTTTCCACGGAGAAATCAAATCAAAAAGACCAAGAGACATTAGAAGCTATAAAGAAAAAAGACTATCGTTTGTTGGAGTCATATGGAAATGACCATCTTGATTCTCCCGATGCGCTCATTGCTGTTTTGAGTTTTGTAGAAGAAAGAAGTGCGGGAAAGAATAATCTGGAAATGATTCGCCATACTAATTCTGGCTTGATGCAAGGAAAAGAAAGTGCGCCGGGAACGAGTCATTTCGAATTGGGCTTTACTTTGGGAGAATAGTTTACGCTTAATGAAGGTTTTTTTGCAAATCGTCGGTAACATTCCTAAGAATTTTCGCATGCGTTTTGCTTTTTTAGTTAATGGTAATGTTAAAAATACTGTCATTTATTTTTGATGATAAAGTTGGTAACTATAGTATTGAGCAAGTTAAGGTAATCTCTCCTTATATGCCTATGTAAACAAGGGACTTCCTTTTGGCCCAATCGCGCCGATCCAGGTTTTAATGCAACCTTCGGGATGGTCTATTCGCAAAAAACCGATTATACTTATTTTCTCACCGATAAGAATGGTGCGGATAAAAAAGTCTATTATACTAAGACGTATTATGAGTATCTGATTAACAAGCAAGAGGTGAGCTTGTGGACTCAATAAGAAGATAAATTTGAAAATTACCTTTTTTGTGGTATAATTTAAGTAAGTTAAAAATAATTAATTAATAAATAAATAAAATAAATAGGATGAAAAAGATAAAAATAACAATCAGTGTTTTTCTGGGTGTGTTGTTTATGTCTAGCGGATACCCATGTTTGGCTTTAACTCAAGCGGAAAAAAGTTGGGAAGGTGGCAAGGTTGGTGTAGAAAATAATTCTTTCATGGTTAAGGTATCGATGATGCAGGAGAAGATTGAAAAAATGGTTAAGGGAATAATCGTCTCAAAAGAATATTGTAATAGTAAGGGCTGCTGGAGTAGCGTTGGTGAAGGTGCAGTGTTGGGTTTCAAGGGAAATGACAAGTCGACTTGGGACTGTGTTAGTGGTGGGACAAATTTTAGTTATAAAGATATTGATGGAAGTGAATGGAGCAGCCCTAGCGGTGGAGAAGTTTTAGGTTTTAGTGTTCCAGCTGGTATTGATTGGAATAGTGCTGGCAGTGGAGCAGTTTTGCATTATGAAGATGGAAATGGACTGAAAATTAACAATGCTGGTAATGGAACGGTTTTAAATTTTGAAAATAAAAACGGAGACAAGTGGAGTAGCGCTGGCAATGGAAACGTTTTGCAGTATGATGATAGTAAGGGAACGGATTGGAGCAGTGCCGACAAGGGGACAACCGAGGAATATAATGACGCAAAAGGCAATAATTGGAATCAAACAGATTTGGATAAAGAATAAAAATAAATTTAAAAAAACCAATATGGAAAATGACTTGCAAGAGGTTACTGAGAATAATACGAAAGAAGTCTCAGGTAATAGTTCGGAAAATAATTTTAGTGGAGGAAAAAATAAAAAATTATTAGTTTTAGTGATTGGCGCAATAGTTATCGTTACGGGAATTAGTCTTGTTAGTTTCTTGTATTTTTCAGACTCAAAAAAAACAACAAAAAAGGTTGATCAAGTGACTCCATTTTTGAGTTCTATTGGAAAAGGCGCAGTAACTTGCGATGCTGAATATGAGAATCTACTTTCGGCAAATAAATTAGATGAAAATTTGTGTGGACAGGGTGCAACTCGAACTGGAGAATTTAAAGATGTAGAAGTTAAAAAGACCAAAACTAATATTGTGATGATTTTCGATTCTTCTGGAAGTATGGCAACTAAAATAGAAGGAAAATCCAAAATTGATATTGCTAAGAATGCGACTAATAAATTTATTGAGAATATAAAAAGTTCCGGAGCTAATCTGAGCGTTTTGGTTTATGGTCACAAGGGAAGCAATAATTCCAAGGATAAAGCAGTTTCTTGCGCGGGAATTGAGGAAGTGTATTGGTTCGGTGCCATCAATCCCGATATTGCAAAATCAAAGTTTAATGGTTTGAATGCAACTGGTTGGACTCCGATTGCCAAGTCTTTGGAAATGGCAAAGGATATCTTGATGAAAAAGGCAGCAAAAGAAGATAAAAATATCATTATGCTGATAAGTGATGGGGAGGAAACTTGCAATGGTGATCCGGTTGCTATGACTAAAGAAATAAAAAGCGCAGGCTTTAATATTAAGGTTAACGTGATTGGTTTTGACGTTGGCGGAACTACTGAGGCTCAGTTAAGAAAGATTGCTGAAGCGGGAGATGGTCAATATTCTTCGGTTAAAAATGAAAAGGATTTCGAGGCTATCTTCCAACAACAAGAGAATATGGTTAATAAGATGGATTTTGCCGTAACGAGTGGTGTGGAGCAATTATATGATATCTCGGCATTGATTTTGAAATATAATCAATGTAAAGCGATGCTGGATCTTGAAGAGGCTAGTTTTATGTTGAATGCGGAGGAAAAACTTTCTCCTAGCTGCAAGGCATCCTCTGAGGAAAAGTACTTTAAGCGGTATGATGGAATAAAAAGTAATTTGAAGACTGTTTTTGAGAAAGAAAAAAATAACTTCAATGATATTGTAAATGTTAAAAAATAATAACTGAGCAATATTTTAGTTATTTCACGAGGTATTAAAAAATACAAAAGATGTTATGGGATATCTTTTGTATTTTTTTTGCGCAATAATGGCTCGAGTAAAAAGATTATGCATGGACGTGATATTTCTCAAAATTATTGAAAATAAATAGCGAGCAAGGAGGGCTTAATTGGCACTCTTGACACGTGAGTGCTAATAATCTAAAATAGAGTCATGGAAGAAAGGCAGCAAAAAATTTTGGCGGCAGTAGTGGAGGAATATACGGCGACAGCAGTGGCGGTTGGTTCGAAAGTTTTGGCGGATAAATATGTGCATGGCTTGAGTTCGGCAACAATCAGAAATGATATGGCAGAGCTCGAAAAAGATGGTTTTCTCTATCAACCTCACACGAGCGCTGGGCGAATCCCCACTGACAAGGGTTATCGCTATTTTGTTGAAGAGATTATGGCCGAGCAAGAATTGAGTCTCTTGGAACAGAAAAAAATGCAAGTGGAACTTCTAAAGATGAAGGCGCAAAACAATCGGCTTTCCCGTGCGACTGCCAAGCTCCTGTCATCTTTGAGTGGCAGCCTCGCGGTGACTGGCTTTGAAAAAGAATTCTATGATTTTGGGATAAAAGAACTTTTGGAAAATCCAGAATTTCAAGAAATTGATGAGTTTTGCAAGGTGGCAGAGGCGCTGGACTATATCGATGAAAACGTGGAGGCGATTCTCAAGAAGATTAAATTGGGAGAAACAAAAATTTTTATCGGCAAAGAAAACCCAATTAAAGGCATTTCCAATTGTTCCATGATTGTTTCGCCCTATGAAACGCAAGAAGGAGAAAAAGGACTCTTGGCGATCATCGGACCAAAACGGATGAAATATGCCAAGAACAAATCTCTGATGGAATATATGAAGAAGTTTTTGAGTTCAAGTACGGTAATTTTAATTGTTATAAATTATATCTAAAAACATGGCTGAGGAAAAAAATATAGAACCTGCTCGCAATGCTACGCATAGCGTTGCAGATGGGGAAGAGATAAAAGAGGAAGATATTGAGGATGTGGAAAAAGCAGAGGATGTGCCAAAAGAAGAGCCCAAAAAAGATATCAAGAAATTTTTTAAAAAAGTCGAAAAGAAAGAGAGTAAAGAAGATGAGTATCTTCTTGGTTGGCGACGGTGCATGGCAGATTTCGAAAACTATAAAAAGCGGCAACAGGAAAGTCAAAAAAGTATCGGAGAATATTTAAAGGAAGACTCGGCCTTGCAGATTATTCCAGTGATTGATAATTTCCACAGCGCAACTGAGCACATTCCAGAGGAACAAAAAAATGTTCCCTGGGTAGTGGGAGTTATGTATATCCAAAAGCAACTCGAGGATGTTCTCAAAGAAAATGGCGTGACGGAAATGGAGGTTGAGGTGGGGGACGAGTTTGACCCGAATTTGCATGAAGCGATAGCGAGTAACCAGAAAGATGAGGCTGAAGAAGGAGCAGAAAAGAAGGATCTTGAGAATAAGATTAAAAAAGTTGTTTTAAGGGGGTATAAATTGGATGAAAAAGTAATCCGTGCGGCGAGGGTGATCGTGGAGTGAAAATTTACAATTTACAATTTACAATTTAAAATTTGAAATGAAGGCTAAATTATTAAATGCTTTAATGAATTAAAAATTTGACATTTGATATTGGTTTAAAATTTCTAATTTAAAATTTAGAATTATAATAAAATTATTTAAAGCAAGGCGTGCTAGGCATCAGCATAAATGGTGCAAAGCATCGCCAATTAATATGTATGAGTAAAATATTAGGCATCGATTTGGGGACGACCAACTCTGCAATGGCAATTGTGGAAGGTGGCTCACCCAGTATTATTGAAAATAAAGAAGGGAATCGCACAACACCATCAATGGTGGCGATTTCTAAATCCAACGAACGGCTAGTGGGGCTTTTAGCTAAGCGTCAATCCGTGACTAACCCGAACAATACGCTCTATTCCATTAAACGTCTCATCGGACGAAAGTTTGAGGACGACGAAGTGGTGCGTGATTTGAAACTGCTTCCATATAAAATTGTGAAAGCCAATGGTGGCGTGAAAGTTGAGATGGGTGGTAAGGAATATACTCCGCAAGAAATTTCGGCCATGATTCTTTCCAAGATGAAAGCGGACGCCGAAGAAAAATTGGGTGAGAAAATCACGGAAGCCGTGATTACTGTTCCCGCCTACTTTGACGATGCGCAAAGGAAAGCCACCAAGGAAGCTGGTGAAATTGCCGGTCTCAATGTGCGCAGAATTATCAACGAACCAACAGCGGCTGCCCTTGCCTATGGATTCAATAAAAAGAAAGATGAGAAAATTGCGGTCTATGACCTTGGTGGTGGAACTTTTGACATCTCTATTTTGGAAGTGTCCGAAGACACAGTGGAAGTGAAATCAACCAATGGCGACACGCATCTGGGAGGCGATGACTTCGATCAAATCATCATCAGCTGGATTATTGATGAATTCAAAAAACAAGAAGCGATTGATCTTTCCAAGGATTCATTAGCTTTGCAGAGAATCAAGGAAGCCGCCGAAAAAGCTAAGATTGAACTCTCAACCGCCATGGAATCAGAAATCAATCAACCTTTCATCACTACAGACGCCAATGGTCCAAAACATCTCGTGATGAAATTGACTCGCTCTAAATTGGAAGAATTGGTGGGAGATCTCGTGCAAAAAACACTTGAGCCAACCAAAAAAGCTCTTGCTGATGCGAAACTCTCTGTCTCTGACATCAACGAAGTAGTCTTGGTAGGAGGAATGACCAGAATGCCACTTGTGCTTGCTACAGTTGAGAAATTCTTTGGCAAAAAACCCAATATCACTGTAAACCCAGATGAAGTGGTTGCGCTTGGCGCCGCCATTCAAGGTGGAGTTTTACAAGGAGATGTGAAAGATGTGCTTCTCCTTGACGTGACACCGCTGACTTTCGGAATTGAAACTATGGGAGGCGTGCGCACACCGCTCATCGACCGAAACACCACCATCCCAACATCAAAATCCCAAGTCTTCTCAACTGCTGCTGACAATCAGCCATCCGTGGAAATTCATGTTCTGCAAGGAGAGCGAGAAATGGCCGCAGACAATAAAACTCTGGGAAGATTTATCCTTGATGGCATCCCACCTTCTCCTCGGGGCATCCCGCAAGTCGAAGTGACTTTTGATATCGATGCTAACGGAATCCTAAATGTTAAAGCCAAGGATAAGGCTACGAACAAAGAACAATCCATCCGCATCGAAGCTTCCACTGGACTTTCTAAAGAAGAAATTGAAAAGATGAAAAAAGACGCGGAAGTTCATGCGGAAGAAGACAAGAAAAAGAAGGAAGCGATTGAGGCCAAAAATATGGCCGACACACTTGTCTACACAACCGAAAAAGCCCTGCGTGACGCCGGCGACAAAATCACCGCCGACGAGAAAAAACCAGTCGAAGAAAAGATTGAAGCGTTGAAGAAAGTAAGGGATGGCGACGACTCTGAGGCAATCAAAAAAGCGACTGAAGAGCTTTCGCAAGAGGCGCAGAAGATTGGGGAGAAGTTGTATAAAGCTGCGGCCGATGCGCAAGCTGCGCAGACGCCTCCAGCTGGGGAGCAGCCTAAGGAGGGCGAGGCTCCGAAGGAAGAGGTGAAGGATGCGGAGACGAAGGACAGCTCCGACTCCGCCAAGGCTACGACGGACGAGGCGAAAAAAGAATAATAGACTTTAGAAAAAGAGTCCCACTCAAGTGGGACTCTTTTTGTATGAAATACCTCCTTGGGCTATAATAGGCTATGCAGGTAATATTAATTTAAATCATAAAATACTAATAAAAAAATATGGAAACTAATGATGTCTCAGATGGGTTAGTGAAAGAGAAAAAATCTCATTTTGCTGAAATAATGAGACCGATTATGTGGTTCCTTGGAGGGTCAACCGTGCTTCCTGCGCTTTTCTTTCTTTCGGGAGGGTTTTGGCCGCTCAGCATAGTGTTAATTGTATTCGGTGTGATGATTATTCTTGTTACTAATGATCTGTATAATTTAAAGAGACAGGGTTTTTGGGGTATGGCATGCTTGTTTTTGTTGTTTTCCGGATTTTTGTTTTTATCTCCTCAATCTCGGTCAATAGCAGTCTATCCGATTATTTTTTGTGTGATATTTGTCGTGTTCAGCTATAAAAAATTTATTAATTGAATGATTTAGAAAAGAGTGAAGTGTCTATTCTTACTCTTTTTGAAAATAATATGAACTTCAAACACTTCGAAACCGACCTAGAAAGAGAAAATGAATATCCCAAGCTTGTGCGGGATAATATTCCTGAGATTGTGGAAAAATTAAAAGGCAAGAAAGTGAAAACGAGAATCCTCGAAGACGACAAGGAATATTTGCGATATCTATTGCATAAAGTCGAAGAATAAGCGAATGAGCTGGCCAATACAACAGACAAGGAGCATTTGATTGAAGAAATGAGTGATGTGACGGAACTGCTTGATACCATCTTGGAATTTAGCGGACTGGATTGGGAAACAGTCAAAAAAGTGCAAAAAGAAAAAGCGGAGAAAAGAGGTGTATTTCGAAAAAGGATTTTGATGTTAGAGAGGGTGGATTAAAATTAAAATCCACCTTCACCCTAACCCTCTCCTTACTAAGGAGAGGGGATAAAAAGTATAATTTTTTAAAACAAAAGATTGATGAAAATCAAAGATTATATTTTAGAAATTATAGTGTTCATTTGTGGCGCAGTCGTTATGGTTTTTGAGCTGGTTGGTTCGCGAGTGCTTGGACCATATTTTGGGACGTCACTTTTTGTTTGGACCAGCCTGATTGGGATCATTCTTGGCAGTCTAAGTTTGGGCTATTATGTTGGAGGAAAAGTGGCTGACAAAAAAGCTGATCAAAACGGTTTATCGTTAGTTGTGCTTTTTGCGGCAATTTCCATTTTTCTGGTGATTTTGATAAAAGATAACGCGCTAGTATTTTTGAAAGGAAATATTTCTGATATTCGATTTTCTTCTGTTGCCGCTTCTTTAATCCTATTTTCTCCGGCCAGTATTCTTTTGGGAATGGTTTCTCCCTATGCCGCGAAGCTAAAATTAAATAGCTTGGGAACTTCTGGAGCGACAATTGGGAATCTCTATGCAATTTCAACGGCAGGCAGTATTTTCGGAACTTTTCTTTCTGGTTTTTATCTCATTCCACATTTTGGCACGAATAAGTTGCTTGTGATTTTATTAATCGTGCTTTTATTAGTTCATTTTTTGCTTTTGGTAAAAAAAGATTTGAAAAGTAAGGTTTTAATTTTGCTTGTAATAATTATTAGTTGGCCGGTAATAGGCTGGTTCAACACATTGGTTGCCAAAAATGGTGTAATCGATGTTGATACTGGCTACAACCGTATTTGGATTTATGATATCAAAGATCCGGAAACTGATAAAACGGCAAAAATAATGGGCATCAATAATGAAGCGCATTCTTTGATGTTTTTGGATAGTGATGAGTTGGCTAATGAGTACACGAAGTATTATCACCTAGTGAAACACTTTAATCCTAATTTTAAAACTACCCTAATGCTTGGAGGCGCAGGCTACTCCTATCCGAAAGATTTCTTGCTCAAATATCCCAATGCATCAATTGATGTTGTTGAAATTGATCCTGGGATAACAGAATTGGCTAAAAAATATTTCAAGTTGAAGGAAAATCCTAATTTAGCAATCTATCACCAAGATGGCCGGGTCTATCTTAATGAAACTAAGAAAAAATATGATGCTATTTTTGGCGATGCTTTCAGCTCTAAATATTCCTTGCCCTATCAATTGACGACCAGAGAAGCGGTGCAGAAAAAATATAAAATATTGAATGATGATGGTGTTGTTATATTGAATATAATTTCTGCTGTTGAGGGGGAAAAGGGAGAGTTTCTCAGGGCGGAATATGTTACATATAAGAGTGTTTTCCCGCAGGTCTATTTGTTTTTAGTGAATGAGCAAAATAATGGCAAGCCGGTTCAAAATATAATTCTTGTCGCGCTGAAATCAGAAAAAAAGCCTGATTTCAATTCTGCTGACCCGACGATGAATGGATATCTGAGGCATTTGTGGCAGAGTGAACTGTCAGCTGATTTGCCAGTTCTTACTGATGATTATGCGCCGGTTGATTATTATATTAGTAAAATGATTTAATGAAAACAATTTTTCGAAAATACAAAAGTAAAGATCGCAAGCGCCTGGAGGAATTGATCCAGCTTTTTTCTCGAGGGGAGAGCGGGCGGGATATTCCAAGAAAAAATATTGAAAGGACTATTCGAGAATTTTCTCGCTTTCCGGAAAAAGGCGCGATTTATGTTTTTATTACGGACAAAAAAATAATCGGTTATGCTATTTCTGTAAACTATTGGAGCATTAATGCCGGCGGAAACTTTTCCGCCGTGGATGAAATTTTTGTGGATGTGGCTTGGCGTGGAAAAGGCATTGCCACCGCTTTTATTGACTATTTGAAAAAAATCTTCAAAAAGACTTCCGTGGCGATTTCACTGGAAGTGGGAGTTGGAAACAAAAAAGCCAAAAAAT
>JBAXPY010000026.1:0-15021 GCA_037132035.1 Candidatus Moraniibacteriota bacterium
GATTTATTGTCCTATAATGTGGAAGATTTGGGATTCTTGACTGGTTCAGTTGATTTTCCAAGCCTAACTTTGGCGCTTGAGCTGGGAAAGAAAGGCTATAATATGATTATGGAAATCGTGGCGCAAAATCCTGTAAAGCCACAAAAGGGCGGAGCGTGTTGTTTTGATAGGAAATTAAAGCGGGTGGTTATGATTGAAAGCAATCAGTTGAAAGATATTAAAAACGAAGAAATTAAGCATTTGAACAAGAACTTCAATCATTACCCCAATCCAGTCCAGTCCTATCGAGTAATGAAAGAAGAGGGTTTGCCATTGTCATTTGAGGTTAAAAATACTTACAATCAAAGTGGTGATCGGGAGGAGTATATCTATGCTAACCCGGTTCAGGGTAATTTGAATTTTTTGGTTAAAACTGCTTATGTGATGCGCAAAAATTTGAAGTCGATCTATAATTGGAAATCGCCAGCCACGACGCCGATTGCCGTAAAAGCCATGTTTGAGCAAGACGGGCAGGAGGGTTTTGGAGAATTTGTGAAAAAAATTAAAAAAGGAAGATGTTGATAAATATTTGAAAAAATGAAAAGTTATGCGCATCGCTATTCAAGTTGCAGACCTAGACGCGAGTCGGATTGATGGGACTCGCGTTTATATTCACAACATGCTTAAGTTTTTTGGTAAACTGGATTTATCAAGTGAATTTATTCTATATCATAAAAACAAGTTTAATCCTGAGCTTACCCCGCCTGAATTTGATAACTATCAGGTTAAGCAAAAAAGTTTTCCATTTTTTTGGACTCAAGCCTGGCTTGCAAATGAATTGCGAAAAGATATGCCGGATGTACTTTGGATGCCGATGCACAATATTCCTGTTTTGCATTCGCCAAATTTGAAAACTGTGGTAACTGCGCATGACCTGGCTTATAAATATTTTCCAGAGTATTTCCCTAAAAAAGACCTGTTTAAACTTAATCTTTTGGGGAGATGGGCCTTCACTAAGGCGGATAAGATTATCGCGATTTCGCAGTCGACCAAACGAGATATATTGAAATTTTATCCAAGCGTTCCAGAGGATAAGATTCGAGTTATTTATCATGGCTTTGATGCTGAAGTTTTTTCTATTGCGCGTGATTTTGAAATTGAACATGAAGTAAAAAAAAGAATGAGTATTTCGGGCGAATATATCCTTTATGCTGGTGCAATTCAGCCAAGAAAGAACCTGGGTGTTTTAGTTTCAGCTTTTGATGTGTTTAAGAAAAAAACTAAGTCAGAAATAAAATTGGTCATTGCGGGAGAAAGAGCTTGGCTATCCGATGGTGTTTTTGAGCAAATTAATAAAAGTCATTTCAAAAAAGATATCCTCACTCCAGGCAGGCTAACTTTTTCGGATATGGGAACGCTAGTTCGGGGTGCTAATGTCTATGTTTACCCATCACTCTATGAGGGTTTTGGTATCCCTGTTTTGGAAATTTTAGCTTCTCGAGTGCCTTTGATTTGTGCATTGAATTCTAGCTTGGGCGAAGTAGGCGGGGATGCTCCACTATATTTTCAAGAAAAAAATCCGCATGATTTGGCGGAAAAGATCGAACTGGTTTTGGGTGATAAAAACTTAAGAGACGAGATGATAAGAAGGGGCTCTGAACAAGTAAAGAAGTTTTCTTGGGAGAAATGCGCACGGGAGACTTTAGAATATTTGAAAAGTTGAAATTTATTCTTCGTGAAATAGAATCTGATAGCTGAGATATCCGATTCCAAGGCAAGCTAAAAGAAAAAATAAGTTTAAAAAAACATTCATTTCTAGCTGGCTATTGAAGATGAGTAAGGCGCCAAGTAATATAAATGAAATGATGATTTTTTTCGACTCTTTCTTTTGAGGAGAAGTGTTAACGCTGACTTTTTCAGGCGTGATTTTTTTGGCGAAAATTCTTAGCAAGAAAACATTGAAAAGAATTATGATAATGATTTTGGAAAAGCCAATATGAGAAATAATGATCCCCGGGAGTACAGCTTCTGCGATAAGCGTCAGTATGAAAAAAACAAGCAACATGAAAAGGCTGTCATGCAAAAGCTTGTATATGATGGTGGCTGTTTCTCTCTTCATTAGCTTTGGACAGATTCTGTTATTCAGTTTGGCGAATAGGTTTGGAATTTGCATAGTTTTTGAAAAAAATTATTGCACTGTCGTTTGAATGCCATAGCGCGCTTTTATTTTCAGGATCATATTGCGCAGGGCCAATTTGAGGTTTTGAATTGTCATATTTTTTTCATAGAGTAAGTTGAGGTTGTCGATTTTTAGATCATCTTTTGTTGTGAATGTGAATTCATAATATTTTCCTGCTGAGTCTTCCGTATCATTAAGAGGGAGAAGGCAAGAATAATTTCCAAAAAAATCTTTTTTCAAGTCGCATCCACCCAAGACCTCAAGACTCTTAGCTGAAACGGTAATTGGCTTTTTTTTCAACCACGAACTCGCGATTTTTTTTGATGGTAATTCATGTTTTCGGAGGTTTTCAATCCTATACCATTTGCCTGAGTCGGGTGTGAGGAAAATTGTTCCGTCGGGGTGGACACTGGTAAGCGTGAATAGCTTCTCCTTTGTATAAAGGGAGAATTCATCGCCGCCGACTGTGATAATGTCGCTCCAATTGTAGCCTTGATTAATGAAAATTTCTGGGTCGCCGATTGGATAGATTCTATCGGTACTGACAATATAGGCGGATGTTCCGTAGGTCACTATCGACCCATCGGCAAATCCAACCGGATTTTCTGCAAGAGCGTAATTACTAAGAAAATCAACATTTTTGGAAATAGCTATATTTTCATCGTATATGCTATGAAACGCGCCACTGCTGATAAATTTTTTTAATGTTCCTTGCGAGTTTAATATGTAGTATTCTTCGTTAATTTTAAAGATAGAATCGACGGGGTAATTTTTTGTGTCAGAGATTTCCTCGCCAGGAGAATTGTATTTTAATTCGTCGTCACTTTCAACGGAGAGAAAAGCTGTTTGGGGAAAATTTAGTGCTGTAATAGTGGTAAGGCTATTGAATTTTCTTAATTTGCCATCGGAAATGAGATAGTAATCACTCTTGTTTTTTATGAGCGTTCCATCTCTAAAGCCGATTGGATTGCCTTCTGGGTAGAGAAATGCGCGGTAGGACTTGCGAAGAGCGATATGAGAATCATCTGGTTTTTTCGATTGTCTATTTGGCGTGAAGCTGAGTTTTATTTTGGAAAAACTGCCAACGAGAGAGGCGTCAAAATAGCTCTTCTGTTTGGCCTGAAATTTTCCATCAGTGATCAGTGTCCCGTCGTTGGTTCTGGGATTTAACGCATTTCCCTTATTTGAGGTGAGCATCAAAAAGGAAAAATTGAATTCTTGCGTGGGGAAGAATATAAAATAGGCGACATAGAGCGATGCGCAAAAACAAAAAGAATAGAAAAGTGCTTGCAAGCGTCTATAGCGTGAGTAACTATTTTTTTCTAGCTTGATTTCTTTTGTTAGGTCAAAAAACATAGCTTCAGGGTTAGCGTTTTAATAAATAGATATTACCTTTAGTTAGAGTTTGAGATTCAAATGGGAGGCTTCGAGATAGGACACTGTCTTGGGATAAATCAGGGACAACGAGATATTTTCTTTCGATTTGATACTCTTTTTGTAAAATTAATTTTTCTAGCAGGCCAAATTTTTCATATAGCGCCAAGCTTTCATCAGGGATGATTAGATAAACGTTAGTAAACTTCTTGGTATTAATTTTATCTAAATCGGATGGGTTAAAGAAATAGACTGCCTGTTTTTCATAAAGAAAATTCATTGGAGCGCTAATCATCGACCACCCGTCGCCTGAAGCTAGTTGATCGATAAGCACTAAATCTGTGTCGGAGAAGTTTTCACTGAGCGATTTTGTTTGTGCTAATAGTTGTTTGTTTTCAGAGAAGTTCATGAGTGACAAGGAAAAGATCAAGCTGGTAGCGACAAATAAGGCAGAAAGAGTGAGGAAATAAATTTTTTTTGCAAAAAGCTGATTGATTAACAGCGCTGTGTAGAAAATTCCCATCGGAATGATAGCGAAAGAAAAGCGACGTAGCATCCAAGGATGATCTGGGGAAATTCCCGGGTGGATAATATAGATGAGAAGGGGGATTGTTAAGATGAAGGGAATGAGGATGGAATAATTTTTTTTTCGAAGAAAATAAAGCAGTCCCAACACTTCAATAATAAGAAATATTAAAATGCCGTAATAATTGAAAATTTTGCCCAGATAGATTAGTGTGGGGATCGTGCCAAGGCCAGCACTTTCGAAAGAAAAAGAATGCAATAGCCCCTTTAGGGAGGAAAGGTAAAATTGGCTATTGATTTTGAGTGTAGCGAGATAGCTGAGCAGAAAAATTCCCAGGAGCCAAAATATTTTTTGCTTTTCAACTTTTGAAAAAATAGTCTTTTCTTTCCTTTGTAGGGCAAAGAGTGTTGCGCCCAACATAAAAAGAAGTGTCCAGGCTTCGAGTCTGGTGAATGCGAGAAGAAGGAATGTCGAGAGGGCAGTAAGAAGGAAGAATTGATCTCGATATTTTAAGAAGAGGGAGGTTTCCAATAGAGCGAACCAGACAAAGCCGAGTGCTAAATTTTCGCCCAAGGTGAGTTTTAGAAACCAAGAAAAAGTAAATGTGCTAAGCGTGAGAAGCAACCCGAACCAGGCGGTTCTTTGATTTGAGTGAATTTTGACTAGGGCGAAAAAAGAAAGTAGAAAAATAAAAAATAAGATGCCATTTGCAATTGAATATCCCAATAGCCCAAAAAGACTATAAAAAACAGCCAGCCATGCGGTATAGCCTAGTGAAAAATGAGTAACTAATTTTCCGTCTTGGGTGTAGTTAAAACCCGGGTAATTGAGTGCGGTGCCGGGGCCATAAATTCCAAAAAACTCACGGGAAGAAGTTGTTTCAAATGGCAACTTATGGTTTTGGGACAATCTTGCGGCGGCTTCACTAAAAGAACCTTGATCGCGTCCGGAAAAAACAGACGGTTCAGCGTGGAATGAGAAGTATACGATTACCAGAATAGAAATAAGGGAAAGGATTATGAATTGGAGGTTATTTAGCGCTTTTCGGTTATGAAAAAAAAGAACCATTAATGCGAGTAGCCCGAGCAGGAGGAAAATAGCTAGAATCGGCCAATAGAAAATTCCAAGCAGTGTTAAAATAATTGCCAAAAATTCCAACCCTAAAAGAAAGATTCCAAGGGCGGAAAATAGCTTATATCCATTGAGATTACGCGGTATTTTCATTAATCTAATTATATATTCAAAAAGTCTTTTTGCCAAACCTGTTCTTTTCGGATAGAATTATAATGTTTTTTAAATCGTAAATTAAGCAAATATCCTAATTCAGGAGTTTTTGCAGAAAATGAAACAAAAAATCACCTTATGACAAAAATAAATTTCGAAAGAGGAGGTTCAAATGGATCCAAGGTTAAGTTTTATCTAGCATTAAAAAAGTTCTTTAAGAAAAAAAATATTATTCGACTGATTCTTCTCATCGTCTTTGTTTTAGTTTGCGTTTTTTTGTTTTCCCTTGCGAAAAGTAATAAGCAGATAATCGGAGTGAAAACCTTGTCGGCATTAAACAGATTTTCCAATCTGTTGCCAATTACCAAGGATGAGCAAAAAGAACTTTCCGTGCTCAATGCGCTTGTGGAGAATTTTACTCAAAAAGATGGAGAAACCAAAACGTTTATGTTGCTTTTGCAAAATAATATGGAACTTCGTCCAGGGGGTGGGTTTTTGGGTCAGTACGCGATCATTAAGATAAAAGACGGCGAGGTGCTTTCATCATATTTTGAAGATGCTAATCTATTGGATCAAAGAATCAAAGCTAAGGTGCCAACGCCCTATCCATTTGAGCGGATGATGCAACTCAAAAATTGGAAATTTCGTGATTCCAATTTTTCCCCAGACTTTCCTATTAATGTTGAAAAAGCGAAATATTTTTACCGCTTGAGTGGCAAAGGTAGCACTGCGTTTGATGGCGTAATTGCGATTAATGCCCAGGTCCTAAACGACATTTTGAAATTAACTGGACCGATCACTGTTCCTGGCTATGCGACTGAGTTCAATTCAGATAACGCTTTTCTCAAGCTGGAAGAGGTTGTGGAAAAACAATATATCATGAATCCAGAAATTGATACGCAAAACAGAAAAGCGATTATGAAAAAAATGTTGCCAATTGTTATTGATAAGCTTTTTACTCTTGGTAATATTTCCAAGTTGACGGAATTGGCTCATCAAGAGTTTCGTTCCAAAAATGTGATGGTCAATTTTTCCGATGAGAAGTTGCAAGCACTGGCTGCTGGTGTGGCTTGGACGGGTGAGATGAATCAGAATTGGGATGGCGACTATCTGATGATGGTGGACGCCAATATGGGGGCTCTAAAAACGGACTATTACATGAAACGGGAAATTAACTATGATATTGACTTGACCGGAGAAAAGCCAGTCGTGAATCTGGGAATCCTCTATAAAAATACAGCGCCCTATGGTGATTGGCGTACCAGCGACTATCACACCTATATGCGACTCTATTTGCCCAAAGGCGCGACGCTTTTGGAGCGGGTAATGATGAATAATATCAGCGCGGGAGAAGATTTTGGCAAGAGCTGGATCGGTTTTATGGGGCACGTGCTTATTGGCGGACAGACTGATGTGAAAATTAAATATGAGTTGCCGGCTGATTTTCCACGTGACAATTACAAGCTGCTCATCCAAAAACAATCTGGCGTTTCGGACATTCCCGTGAAAGTGCATGTCAAAACCAAGGATGGTGATTATAATCAGGAGCAAGTGATGAATAGTGATTTGCATTTTGAAGTTAAGGAAAGTGCCAACTAGTGTCATATCGTGGAGGCGGAGCCTCCATAATGGAGGTTGAGCCTCCAGCAATAACAAATGAGTATTTTGCTTAAAATTGATAAGGTTTGCACTTTAGTTCGCAGCAACGGTTTCCTTGGAAGTGCGAAAAAAGTTTTTGGTTATGTTCGAAAGTATCGCGCTGCTTTCGTCGTGACTCCTGGGGATATTCTTTTTGTTGCTTCTGGTGTAGGGGATAGTGCGCATTTTCGAACGTGGAATGTGGCTGAGGAATTGTGCTTGCATAATTTGCGTGCATCAGTCACGATTTCCGATAATCCTCAACTGCTTGAATTGGTGGATCAATTTAAGATCTTTATTTTTCACAAAACAGTTTATTCTGAGAAAATTGCCAAAGTCGTTGAGAAAATAAAAGCGCAAAAAAAGGAGATCATTTTCGATACGGATGATTTGAATTTCGACCCAAAATATTCCGGACAAATGGATTATTTGAAAAATGCTGGCGAGGCGGAAAAAGCTCAATATGTGAAAGGTTTGGGACGAGAGATTTTGGAAGACGAATATACAAAAGTGGCAACGACCACAACGACCTATTTGGCTAGAATTTTGGAAGAAAAAGGCAAAACAGTTTTTGTGGTGAAAAATAGAATTTGTGATGCTGAATTGGATTTGACGAACAAGCTTTGGGAGACTGGCAGAAAAGCAAAGGATGATTTTGTCTATTTGGGCTATTTCAGTGGAACGCCAAGTCATAATAAGGATTTTGCCACAATCACAGATGCGCTTGTTGTGGTGATGCGGAAATATGCTAATGTGAAATTGATTTTGGCTGGACCATTAGAGAAAGAAACTGGCCTCAATGAATTTGCGGACAGAATCATTACATTGCCATTAGTGCCAAGAGGAGAACACTATCGAAATATTCAAAAAGCAGACATCAATTTGGTTCCCTTGGGAAGCAATCCTTTTTGTGAGGCGAAATCTGAACTGAAATTTTTCGAAGCAGGCGTTTTAGGCATTTCGACAGTGGCCATGAGGAACGAAACCTTTGCGGGTGCAATCGAAGACGGCGTGACTGGATTTTTAGCGGGAAATGCTCTAGAATGGACCGAGAAGCTGGGGCGATTGATTGGGGACGCTGATTTACGAAAAGCGATGGGTGCGCGTGCGCGCGAAAAAACACTCAAAGATTATACGAACAAAAATAGTCATAGCGAGGAATATTATAATTATTTAAGCAAGAAACTATGAAAGTACTTGTAACAGGAGGTGCGGGGTTCATTGGGTCAAACCTGGCAAATAAGTTATTGGAGCGCGGGGATCATGTGGTGATTATTGATAACTTCAATGATTATTATGACCCGAAAGTGAAACGCGATCGCATTAAAACCATTCTCAAGGGCAAAAAATTTAAACTCTACAAAGGCGATATTCGCGACGTGAAACTTTTAGAGCGGATTTTTAAAGCAGAAAAGCTGGACAAGGTGGTGCATTTGGCGGCAATGGCTGGCGTGCGTTATGCGATTGAAAATCCCTTGATCTATGCTGATGTGAACGTGCTCGGTACAACCAATCTCTTGCAACTCGCGGCGAAATATAAATTGAAAAATTTTGTTTATGCTTCCTCTTCTTCGGTTTACGGTAATAATAAAAAACTACCATTTTCCGAAACTGATTCGGTGGATACGCCGATTTCCCCCTATGCTGCGACCAAAAAAGCGACTGAGCTGATGGCGCATGTTTTTTCTCATGTGCATGGACTGCCCACAACGGGCTTGCGCTTTTTTACGGTCTATGGACCATGGGGACGACCGGATATGGCCCTTTTCAAATTTACGAAAAATATTTTGGCTGGACTTCCAATTGATGTGTATAATCACGGAAAAATGAGTCGCAATTTTACCTATGTCGATGATATCGTTTCTGGCACAATCACCGTGCTCGATGCTAATTTGCCATGTGGTGTGATGAATATCGGCGGAGATAAAGAAGAGACGCTTATACGTTATATTGAAGTACTGGAGAAATGCCTTGGGAAAAAAGCGCAGATGAATATGATGCCGATGCAACCAGGGGATGTACCTTCGACTGTGGCGGATATTGGGAAATTGCGAAAATTAGGCTGGAAGCCGACGACTAGGATTGAAAAAGGTATTGCAAATTTTGTGGAATGGTATATGCGGTATTATAAGATAAAGTAAGCATGATTAGAAAACTAAAAAATAATGCCTTTGCTTGGAATAGCTTTGTTCTTTTTTCCGGCAGTATGGTAAATAATGTTCTCAATTACATTTTTCATTTAGTCGTAGGAAGAATGGTGAGCGTGACCGTCTATGGAGAGACGGAATCTTTGATTTCTCTCATGACCATTATTTCTGTTCCAGCTGCGACACTGGTGATGGTGATGACAAAATACGCGGCCGAGTGCAAGGCGCAAGATGATAGAAAACGGAGCTATGAACTCCTGCGTTATTGTAATAAAAAAATACTGCATTATGGCACGCCAATTCTTCTGGTTACCATATTTTTTACACCATACATTAGTAAATTTTTGAATATTGAGAGCAATATCCCATTGCTTATCGTTTGGACATCGATGCTACTTTCGCTTTTTTCTGCTGGCGCGCAAGGGATGCTTAGTGGTTGGCAAAAATTTAAACAATCAAGTTGGGCGGCGATTGCCGGAGGCGCCTTAAAATTAGTTTCGGCATTGATTTTTATTGCTATTGGACTAAAGATAAATGGGCTGATGCTGAGTTTTTTTCTTTCTGCAGTCGGAACTTATGTTATTGCGCTAATTTGCCTCAAATTTATTATTGTTGCTGGGAAAGGGGATAATAAGGAAATAAGCAAACTAAATTTTGGATCAGTCAAGAGTACGGTAGCCACTTTTTTCATGGGAAATTTGGCGATAACTGCCTTGGGAAATTTGGACATGGTTTTGGCAAAACACAATTTGAGTGATATCGAAGCAGGTCAATATGGTGCGCTTACGATTGTTTCGAAGATAATTTTTTTCGCGACTGGCGTAATCGCTTCGGTTCTTTTCTCAATGTCGGCGGAGCATAATCATAAAAAAGCGAATACTCGAAAACTCTTTCTTCAGGCCTTTTCTTTGATGGTTATGGCTTCTGCAATTTCTGTGTCAGTCTATTTTCTCGCGCCGAAACTGATTCTTTCTTTACTTTTTGGAGCTAAATATAATGATGTTTCGGGCTATTTGGGCTGGTTTGCTATTATGGTTGTTCTTTTTTCTCTCGTAAATCTTACTTTGCAATATTTGCTTTCCTTGCATCGCATTAAAGTTGTCTATGGCATGCTCACGGTGGCGATTTCGTCTGCGATTGCAATCCTTTTTCTTGGACACACTATTTCTGCTATACTGACCATAGGAATTGTAGCTCAACTTTTGGCGTTAGTTAGCACCCTGCCTTTTATGCTAAATTCATTCAGCAAGCAGCCTAAATAAAACTTAATCATATGGAAGAGTCAAAGAGAAAAATGCTTTCAATTGTAGTTCCAGTGTATAACGAAGAGAAAAACGTTCCATTTTTCTATGAAAAAATTCAAGCAGTGCTTAATGCACTAAATTATGCTTGGGAGATTGTTTTTATTAATGATGGCAGTCTTGACAAGAGTATTTTGGAGTTGGAGAAGATTTCCAAGGACGATTCTCGTGTACGAGTGATTGATTTCTCTCGAAATTTTGGCAAAGAGCTTGCTGTTACGGCCGGAATTAATGCTTGCAGGGGGGTAGCATGTATAATTTTGGATGTTGATTTGCAGCACCCAATTGAAAAAATTCCGGATTTTATCAAGAAATGGGAAGATGGGGCAGAAGTGGTTGTGGGCGTGCGGGACAAAAATAGAGGGGAGGGTTTTGTAAAAAAAGCCGGTTCCTATTTTTTCTATAAAATGATTAATCGGATTTCGGATATGGAAATCGTCACTCGCGCGACAGATTTTCGACTTCTTGATCGCGTAGTGATCGATGAGTTTAATAAGCTTTCAGAAAGGAATCGGATGACCAGGGCGCTTATCGATTGGCTTGGCTTTCGACGCGAATATATCCAATTCGAAGCTAATGAGCGAATTCATGGTGTGCCAGCCTATAATTTCTGGAAATTAGTTCGGTTGGCCTTTGATAGCGTGATTTCTTTTAGTCTGTTTCCTTTGAAGTTAGCCGGGTATCTTGGAGTGATTATCACCTTCCTTTCTGGCATTTTGGGAGTTTTTATTATACTTGATCGCTATATCATAAAAGAAATTGGCTTTTCTGGTTCAGCGGTTTTGGCAGTCGTGATTTTGTTTTTGATTGGCATTGTGCTGATTTGTCTTGGGCTAATCGCACTTTATATCGCTAACATCCACGCAGAAGTGACTAATCGGCCGATGTATATTGTAAGGAAAGGCAAAAACGGCTAGCTTGTGGGAATGCTTGACAAAAATCTTCAAAAGCCTTAAACTATCTCAGTAACCTAAATTATACAAAAAAGAGCGATGTTTTCGTCTCTGGTTTTTTATTAAAGACAAACTTTATGCTGACTATAAGACTCGCAAGAACAGGCAAAAGAAATACGGCACAATTCAAGATAATGCTTCAAGAGCGCACAGTTGCTCCGGGAGGGCGTCATGTTGAGATTTTGGGGAGCTATAATCCTCATTCTAAGGCAGTTGTTCTTAATGCTGATCGGATCAAATACTGGATTGAGAAAGGGGCATTTCTTTCAGATACGATGCATAATCTATTAGTAAAAAATGGTGTTATTTCCGAAAAGAAGCGAATTGTAAAATTGCCGAAAAAAGCAGTTGTAGCTGAGGCTGAGGCGCCAAAAGAAGATGCTGCTGGCCCAAAAGCAGAGGAAATTCCTGCTGAAGTGGTTGCTCCGAAAGCTGAGGAGGTAGTTGCTGAAAAGAAGGAGGAGATTGTGGCTCCAAAAACTGAAGAGGTTGTTGCTACAGAAAAGACTCCTGAAGTGAAAGCGTAGTAGTTTTATCATTATAGGATAGTAAATTTTTTCCGCAGACGATAGGCGACCATAAGTCCTATTGAGGAAAATATAAAAAGATTTTCTTTTTAATTTAATCTGCGGAGTACCCGCAGTTTTTAATTGGAATAATTTGAACAATATGCAAACGAAGAATCAAAAAGAAGTGATTGTATCTGAACTTAGCGATAAGTTGAAGGGTGCAAAAGCGGTTGTTTTTTCTGATTTCAAGGGACTTACCATGAAAGATATGGTAGCTTTGCGAAAAGAGCTCAGAGCGGAAGGTATCAGTCTTAAGGTGGTTAAGAAGACCCTTATAAATATTGCCCTTAAGAATGCTGGAATTGAAGCTGATGTGCTCAAAATGGAAGGACAAATTGCAGTAGCTGTTTCTCCTAAGGATGAAGTAGCCGCGGCGAAGATTATGAGCAAGTTTTCTAAGCTAAATGATAAGCTGAAAGTGACCGGAGGTGTGTTGGAAGGAAAAGCAATTAATACTGACGAGGTGATTGCGCTTTCTAAGTTGCCATCCAAAGATGAATTGTTAGCAAAATTCGTTGGAACAATCAATGCACCTGTTTCGAATTTTGTTCGAGTACTGTCTGGAAATTTGAGCGGATTTGTGCGAGTTTTGAAAGCAGTTGCTGAGAAGAAATAATAATAGAGTTAATTAGTTAATTTTTTTAAGGATAAATATATGACAGACGAAAAGAAAGATGTAGTTGTTCCAGAAAAATTCCAAAAACTTGTTTCTGAAATTGAAACAATGAGTGTTTTGGAACTTTCTGAGCTCGTGAAGGTTTTGGAAGAGAAATTTGGTGTTTCTGCTTCCGCTGGTGTTATGATGGCCGCAGCTCCTGCTGCTGGTGACGCTGCTCCAGCCGCAGAAGAGAAATCAGAATTTGATGTTGAGGTGACTGCTTGTGGCGCTTCAAAGATTAATGTGATCAAAGCTGTTCGTGAACTAACTGGTCTTGGACTCAAAGATGCCAAGGATTTAGTTGACGCTGCTCCAAAGGTGATCAAGGAAAAGGTTTCCAAAGCTGACGCTGATAATATGAAAAAGAAGCTTGAAGAAGCTGGTGCAACTGTGACTTTGAAATAGTTTTTATTTCAAATTGAGAATAAAAAAATCCACTCCTGAGTGGATTTTTTTAGTTGCTAGAAATGGCTATTGAATAGTATACGCGCTAGACATTACACTTAAAAACCAAGGGATGATGGCAATGAGAGCGATGAGTGGAAGGACAATTGTGGCAATCGTGATGATCATTGTCCAAAGAAAATATTTGCGCATTTTTTCAATCGAAGTATAGATTTGATCGAGCTTTTTATCTTGCTCAGCAAGTCTTTGTTTAAGTTGTGGATCCATAATATTTTTTAAAATTAGTTTTTTTATTTAGCGCTATAATTGTCATCCCCGCGGAGGCGGGGATCCAGGCACCTCAGGTTTTAAAAAAAAGAAAAGTAGAATTTACTAGATGATAATCAGAGTTCGGGGAATTGATAATTTGATTGTTTATAGTTTTCATCTAGTGGAGCCTGGATTCCCGCCTGCGCGGGAATGACATGGAGGGAGTAAGATTTTCTGTCGGATAAATTTATTCCTCTACCTCAATCCCCAGTGGCAACTCCTTGATTATTTCCGGCACAGGCATTTCTTGAGCTTTATTTAATTTTCTTTCAATTGTGCGACTTTTTCGCGAAGCGCTTTCGATTGTGTTGGAAGCTTCTTGCAATTTTTTATGTGTCTTGTCTAGGAGATCGCCGAAAGTGGCAAACTCGGTTTTGATAGCACCAAGCGTGGCCCAAACGTCACTGGATCTCTTTTCAATTGCCAGTGTGCGAAAGCCCATTTGAAGACTGTTGAGAATGGCGGCAATGGTTGTTGGGCCGGTGATGATCACTTTGAAATCGCGTTGCAGGGTGTCAGCCAGTCCTGGTCGACGCAAAACTTCTGCGTAAAGTCCTTCAATTGGCAAAAACAAAATACCAAAATCAGTTGTATATGGCGGATCAAGATATTTTTCTTTAATGTCTTTCGCTTCCGATTTGATGCGCAGTTCCAGAGCTTTTCCGAGTGACGCGATCAAAGTTAAATCGCATTTTTCCTCTGCGTCAATGAGATTTTGAAAATCTTCCAAGGGAAATTTAGCATCAATCGGTAGCCAAATATTTTTAATTTTATCATCTTTGGCAGGAATTTTAATGGCAAACTCTACCCGATCATTTGAACCTTTTTTGGTCGCGACATTTTTTTCATATTGCTCAATCGTCATAATTTGATCTAGGAGCGATCCGAGTTGTACTTCGCCCCAAGTACCACGCGTTTTAACATTTTGCAAAACTTTTTTCAAATCCCCCACGCCAGTGGCTAATGTTTGCATCTCTCCAAGACCCTTATGTACTTGTTCTAGGCGATCACTGACAAGTTTAAAAGATTCACCTAAGCGTTTTTCTAATGTAGCGTGCAGTTTTTCATCAACTGTTTCGCGCATTTTTTCTAGTTTCTCACTGTTGTCTTTTTGAATATTTTCCAAACGTTTTTCAATCGTTTCGCGTACATATTCCATTTTCTTGTCATTTTTTTCAATCACTTCGCCCAGTTTATCAGAAAAGCCTGTGAAATTTTTATTTTGCATTTCGGCCAAAGTGAAAATGCGCTTATCAATCGAATCTCCAAAATTTTTGATTGATCTCGCGATTTCCTCGCGCGTTTCTTTGGTGGCGAGAGAAAACTCATTGCGATTAGCGGACATTTCCTCGCGCAAAGCCCGCCCGATTTTTTCGTTGCTTTCTTTGATTAAATCGGAATTGTCGCTTGATTTTCTGGAAAATAAAAGAAAGAGGATGATAAGGCTGGACACGAGAGAGAGAATGAGGAGGATATTGGACATTGATTTTTGAAAAATAATTGATTATGGGTTTATGATAGCATTAAACGAGATGTGGGTAAAATTGAGAAAAGTATTTTATGCTTGCAATAAATAAATACTGATGATATTATATCAGCATAAGCCTTAATTTTTATAAAATGGATGTCCCAAGGGTCGTTCGCAAGAAGTGAAAAAAGCGGTGGAAGAGTTGAGGGAAAGAGGGGGAAAATATCTATAAGATTAAACTATCCAAGATTATCATATGAATAGTGTGAATATCACTGACGAATTCAAGAA
>JBAXPY010000027.1:0-14855 GCA_037132035.1 Candidatus Moraniibacteriota bacterium
TGTCAGGCACAACCAAAATCTTTTTAACCTCTCCTTCCCATTCCGGCGAAACATTTTTCCAAACACTGCCCAATCCCAATTCCGTCGCTTGCAAAAAAATATTCTCGCAGGCGACTGAGAGATCCTGCACCGGAAGCATCGCCGCTTCCGTCGCCACTGGGACGATAATCACCGGCACTTCTTTCACGTAGTCTTGACCCGTAACAGCAAAAAGAGCATCTTTCACTTTTTGGTCTTTAACCACGATAAACTCAATGGCCCCAGTGCCATGAGCCGTCGGCGCGAGCTGCCCCGCTCGGACAATTTCTTCAATCAGCTCATCCGCCACTGCGTCAGAGCGATAGGCTCGAATACTTCTGCGTTTCTTGATTGCTTCGATTAACATAGTTTTTTATTTAATAATTACGCAATCATTTCCAATTCAAATAAGTTATAGTCAGTTGTAAGACAGTGGCAAAGGCGACCCAGAGGAGATATGGGATTTGAATGTAACTAATCCAGTGTGCGTGAGGATAAATCGCTGCCATCGCCCAAATGAGTGTGGCCAGCACTAGCAGGATATCGATAGCAGACAAAAGATTGTTTTTTAGTCCAAATTGCAAAAATGTAAAAGAAAGATTGAAAACCAGGTTGAGTACAAAAGGCAAAAGAACAATAAAAGAAATTTCTTTTTTGAAAAACATCAAAAAAACTTTCGAAAAAGAGATGGCAATCAAAACATAGAGAAAAGTCCACACCGGACCAAAAAGCCATGATGGCGGCGACCAAGTGGGTTTAATTAATTGCGAATACCAACTTTGTGCTTCATTCATAGGTTTTTTATTTTATATATTTTTTAATTTCTCGATCAAAGTCAGACTGATAGAGCCTATCTTGTATTGGGCGATATTTTTCAAATTCACTTTCAGCAAAAGCTTTGGCAATTTCCGCGGTTACTTTTCCGGGATTTTTCAAAATTTCTTCATTATTAAACTGCAAAAATATGTCCAACTTTTGCGCCCAATCTCTCATTGTCATGGGAATGCCTTTTTCGGCTTGATGTTCCGCATAATCAAGGTACATCGTCACGATGCGGTTCAAAGCTTTTATCTCTTTTTGGTCCAGATAATTTTTGGCCACAGAAACGTCTGATTTCAGAATTTTACCTTCCGGCGCTTTTTTCCAAGTGGAAAGTCCCATGCGCTCTTTTTGATGATTGGCTCTTTTCACAATCAACTCCGCAGCCGTATGGCCGTGAATCGCATAGTGCAGTTTGTTTTGGACAGTAGCAAAAAATTCCTTAGTAATCGGTGAAGAGAAAGCATAGTCCATCGCTGTGGCATAGATATCAGTGATTTGCTGATAGAAATTTCTTTCACTTTCGCGAATATCGCGAATTTCTAAAATCAAATCCTTGAAATATTGCTTGCTCAAATAGGCTCCGTTTTTCAACCTTGCATCATCTAAGACATAGCCACGAATGGCATAATCTTTCAGCACTTGCGTAGCCCAACGCCTGAAATCTGTCGCCTTCTCCGAGTTTATTCTGTAGCCAAGCGCAATAATGACTTCTAGGTTATAGTGATTTACGTTATAGTTCTTTCTGTCATTGGCAGTTATCCGGAAATTCCGGACAACTGAATTTTCCACCAATTCTCCTGATAAAAAAATATTTTTCAAATGCTCATTGATTGTGCGCACATTTACATCAAAAAGCTTAGCGATCAGTTTTTGTGTGAGCCAAACATTTTCATCTTCCACTCGCACTTCAATGCCATCCTCTTTTGCCTGAGAAGTAAAGATCAAAAATTCCGCCGTGCTGTTTCTGATTTGGAGTTTTTTAGTGTCTTTTTTCATAAGTTATTGCCTTAGCTTATCATACTGATACTGTATCATCATTGTAATTTCTTGGCAAGCTTTTATTTTTTCCTTATCTTTGCAATTATTTAGTTGGTGCAAATTTTGCACATACCAATCTTAGGCTAACTTTTTTTGTCTTTTTTACTTTTAACTAGTTCCATTTTGGAACCAGTTGCCCGTCTCTTTGGTTCATTTTTGAACTGTTGCATTTCTTGCAACAGTTGCGTTTATCTGTGAACTTGTAAGCATTCTTTACAAGTTGGGATCTCCTTTGGAACTATTTTTGAGCTATCCGGAAATTCCGGATAGTTGAGATTTTGCATTATGCATTTTCTGCATATCACTTTTCGAAGCTATTTTCTAATTTTTAAATGATACAATTATCATTATAATAAGTTCTCCGCAAGTACCTTTTGGCTAATTCTGCCTACACCAACTATTTCACTGGGTACTCCTGAAAAAGATACCCGCGATAGATTTTGAGAAATTCGGTCAGTAATTTTTTAGCCTGCTTGGCTTGAGCTGAATCTGGAGTGGGAATTTTTCCAGTCGCCCGAAGCTTGAGCGCTTCAGTCACGATGTTGGAACCGGTAAAATCGGGATAATACTTTTCCAGTGCGCTAGGAATTTCGTTTTTAGGCACAAAAACTCCTTTCGCTAAAAGCAACATATGCGACAGACTGACGACACAATTCACCCAACGTTTCGGATTTTTCGCCAGCACGATATTCCACTCTGGATCCGAATTTGTTTCATGCAGATAATGGCAGCGCAATTCACAATGTAAATCGCGGGCAAGCAAAGAGCGAAGGGGCGGGATTAAAGGTATCAATTTCTTTCCCGCCAGCACGCGACAATATGCCCGAATGGCGATGAGCCACAGCGTATCAACATATCGATCAGTGTTTTTACTTCCTTTCGTGCGCGCCAAAAAACTATGCCACGGCTTGGCCGCAATTTGGATTGGGCTGATGCCATATTTTTTTTCCAGTTGACTGACATCAATCACGGGAACTTTTTTCCAGTCATTCACTAGGACAATAAGGTCGTAATCACTCCAGTCAATCACAGCATCAAAATTTGCACAACCACCAGTGGCCAAAACGGAAACTAGATTTTTCCCTAATTTTTCTTGTACCAAAGGCACTAGTTCGCTTTCCAGATCAAGAATTTTTTGCTTGATTAGTGATTGTTCGAGTGTTTGTTTTTTTGGCTTTGGTTTGTTCATATTTTTTTGCGTGAGTTTTATCCCGTTAATTTTTTAATTGACCGGGACGTAATTTTTTAAATCCATTTTCCACTACCATCATTTCATTATCAGATGCTTGTTTGTTTTCCGCATAGATTCTTGAAAGTTCGTCTTCGGCAACCCAAAGATACTCACTGTGATCTTCTGGATGAAGTTTAATATTTTGAATATCACCAACAAATTTGGCAAAGTATACCACCTCAATTGACGGTCCAAATTTTCCGCTAGAATATGTGAAAACTGCAAATGGCTCTCCAACTTCAATCTCCATCTCGAGTTCCTCCCTGATTTCACGCTTCAATCCCGCAACGACATCTTCACCCACTTCAATGTGTCCACCAGGTAATTCAAATAGACCTGGAAACGCCGCTTTTGTTTTTGCTCGTCGCGGCATGAAAACCTTCTTAACCCCATCAAATTCTGCCCATAAAAAAGCGCACGCTACGACTACTCGCTGATAGTCTGTTATTTTTCCCATGTTTTTTATGTAAGTAATTGATTACGTAATAAATTTTTCACCTTACTTCTTTCCTAGAATTTTATCTTTGATTTTCTCTTTCAAGCTTTTTGGTTTATTTTTCAAATATTCCCGCTCCACTGCTGCTGACCATTCTTGCAAGAGCTTATCCGCCTCAAATATTTTCGGATCGACCTCTAGCGCACGATAACTTAATCCAAGCAGCTTAATGCTTTTAAGTGATTTAGCACGCGAAAGAGCAACGTAGCCCATACCATAAGCAAAACACTTACTAAGATCCATTTCCACTGCATCTAAAGTCATTCCTTGACTCTTGTGAATTGTAATTGCCCAGGCCAGTTTGAGCGGAACTTGCGTAACAAGCGCCAGAGCCTTTCCATCTTCATCGTCAATCGTCCAACTCTCTGGACTAGCTATAATTTCTTGCCCATCAGATATGCGAATAATTGGAAATTTATTTTCCTCCTCAAAACCGATTACTTCACCGATTGTGCCGTTGGCATAACCGAGATCTGGATTATTCTTGATAAACATTACTACTGCACCTTTTTTTAAGACTAACTTCTCCGACGCCTGACATGCACCCTTTAGCGACTCCAACAAACGATCATTACTCCCTCTCTGATGCATATAATAGAGCATTGGCCCGTCTTTTATTTTTCTCAGTTCTTGCAGATTGATTGAATCAACTGCAATATTGTGAGCATAGAGGCGAGCCGGACGAAGTGAAAATTTTCGCTCTTCCTCAATCATTCCATCAAGATAGGAAAAAAGATCATCATCTATTTCTTTTCCCCGAATACGATTAAGAATTTCTGTTAGTTTCTCGTCGCTCTGACGATAGACTTTGTCTAAATAGCAAATCTTCAGTGACATTTTTTGCCAAACTGCCGCTTGCATGACAAAGTTTGCACTTCCATTCTCTTCACCAACTGGCGGAAGCTGAAAAAAATCTCCACACATCACAACTTGAATTCCACCAAAAGAAATAGCGCTTTTTCGAAAATGCCGACAAATTTCATCAATCATATCAAGTTGATAGTCATGAAGCATGGAAATCTCATCAATAATAAGAACCTCCACTTCGAGCACTCTTTTTCGCAACTGACGATTGCTTTTTATTTTTTTCCACGCAGTAGCATCAAGTTTTTTTCCGATACCGATTCCCGACCAACTATGAATCGTTCGACCACTCAGATGTGTAGCGGCAAGGCCAGTCGAAGCAGTAACGGCCACTTTGATTTTCTTCTCTTTGAGATATGCAACAAAAAGATTAAGTAGATACGTCTTACCGCTTCCAGCCGGTCCAGTCAAATAAACACTGCTTCTTTTTTTTAAAATCGCCAAGGCAGTTTCTTGATTCATGTAATTCTATATTTTCAATTCCAATTAAACTTTCTGAAAAACAAACAAATGCTCGTGCATAATCGATTAGTCGAGGACGGTCCTCGACTTGCTTTACCCAATCAACTTTGTTTAGTAACTTAGTATATTATAGCACCTTTGGCATTAAGGGCTAATACGAAAAACCACGCTTATTTGCGTGGTTTTTCGTAACTACTAGAGAAAAGCTTGGGTTATTGGCAAGATTTTTGAAGCTTCAATTCATGATATTTTTTGACAATGGCCTTTTGATCTTTTGCCGACTCTCTCGCTGCTTTTATGACTGCCTTTTTTTGCTTTTCAGCACTAAAAAACTCCTTCAAGATTACTTGTTTTGCCTCTTCTTTGCTATTTTTTTTGGATTTAGTAGGTGTGCCCTTCCGCATGCTGATTTGATTTTAGTACTGTTATTGCTTTACGCTTAATATTCTGACAATATTTTCAAAATCTTTTCTGACAGTTGACTGAACTCCTTCCGTGATTGTTCCAAGTTTTCTTTTGTTCCTTTTATTTTTTCAAAACCGTCCACAACCGGATCGAGATTAAATATGGCTTTATTTTTAATCTGCGCCAGCGGAGATAGTTGCCCAAAATCCTTAATCAAAGCCAGCTCAGTTTTCCATGATTTCTCAACTAGTCCATTGCGGCAATGTTTTTCTGATAAATATTTTTTGATATAGCTGGGAATTTTAGCAATCCATTCCTCGTTGCTTTTGATCGGCTTTTTTGAATATTGATTATATGAATTTATCACATAACCAATAAACAAACCCTCGCCATCCAAAACTTTATTATGCGCAATTTCCTTATCTTTGGCTAAAACTCTGGCCGTTTTTTTCCAACCATCCTTCCATTCTTCAAATGTATTTCCCAAGTTTTCAATTCCCTGAACAGAAAAAGCGTCTGGCATCAGAGGTGTTAAAAAATAGTCAGAGCCTAGGAATATAACTCTATTGAGCAGGTTTAGATTTGGAGATGTGTCAATCACAAAGAGATCAATTTCTTCGTTTAGTCCTTTTTCGGTGAGAAACCGATCGATTGCACTTGTGATGAAAAAACCTCTCTCAACTCCTTGCGCAGCATCGCCATAGGAGGATATTAGCGAGTTTTCATATTGAGATAATTTGAGGCTTCCGGGCAAGATAAATAAGTTATCATTATTCCCAATTTTTTCAAATTGCACACTCTTATCAATATCCGCCCCTCCTTTGATAATTCCTTCCAAGACAGTGTAAATTGTTTTTTGGCTATCAGCGAATAGATTTTTTTCGAAGAGTCCCAAGGCCAATCTGGACAAATTACACTGTGGATCCAGGTCTACTAGAACTGTTTTATATCCCATTTCTGAGAATTTCACAGCACAATTAAAAGCCAGGGTAGTTTTGCCTACTCCGCCTTTATTGTTGGCAAATAGCAATTTTTTTGTTCGAGTAAATTTCATAGTTTTAGTATATCAGATGTAAAAATTTTTACAATTCTGGAAAATTTCCATTTCTAGCCATTTACTATTTCGATTTCCCCACAAACGCCTTATGCAAAATCGATTGCTCCAGTCGGTCAAGATCGGTGAGTGTGGATTTTTAGTGCTGTTACAACTTTTCAGTTTCCTTTCTCGAAGTCTCTAATAATATTCAAATATTGCCTTTGAATTTCTTTGGAAATTTGCGGGTGTTCGAGCGGATGGATGTCACCATTATTTTTAATAATCACGTTTATTTCATCAAAATAAAATCCATCCAGAGTTGCGACAAAAAGATAGGAAGGATTCCAAGACGAATGCATTCTTTTGGCAATTTCTAGAATATATTTAGACTCTAGAGCTTTTCTATATTTCACCTCAATTAGATGCACTTCTTTAGTTTTCTTATTTATCACTGCGAAATCGGGAGCAGTTCTTAATGTTTCGATTATTCCGTTTTTCTCGCTATAGCCATCTTGAATTAATTCAGGAATTATTTTCTCATAGCCAAACTCTAAAACTGTAAATTCTCCTGAATGTCGAAGCATATGAGCAAAGACTGTTTCTGCGATTCTTCCTTTGACTAAGTTTTTTGTGAATAATAGATTGTTCATTTTTTGTTTTATTTACGCTTTTTATTATTTTTTAAATATAACATATGCTAAATAATTTCAAAGCCCACGTCTTCCAAATAATTAAATGTACAATCATAGTAGCTTGAATTTCTTGTATCATCGTTACTATCCCCTTCTGGTATAACAATAACCATCCCTTGCCGTGCTCTTGTTAATAAAACTCGATAGGCATTCTTCAAATACTGTTTCCTTTCCTCTTT
Organism: Candidatus Moraniibacteriota bacterium; assembly: GCA_037132035.1. Classification (GTDB taxonomy): domain Bacteria; phylum Patescibacteriota; class Minisyncoccia; order Moranbacterales; family UBA2206; genus UBA9630. The sequence continues at coordinate 7,244 of JBAXPY010000027.1, forward strand.
CCTTATATTATGCCATTTGCTCCCAACAAAAGAAAAGTGTTCCCATCCTTCTTTTGAATATCGAAAATCAGCATCCCAAACAACACATGACCAATCAAGTTCAAGGCCTTGGACATGAAATTCAGTGGCCACATCCTCCAAATAGAATGAGGAGCGTGTGTCATCTTTATTATCCAGAAACCAATGAATCGGATCCATGGGTGACTTTACGTCAATTGCATGTGGTTTCAATCTCTGAGCTTGAGAAGAGACAACAATTCCATATCGCTCACTTCCTCGTGCCATTTTTTTGAGCCATCCCTTTGCTTTACTTAAATTCCTTGTAATTACAATGGGGTATTTTTCTTTTAATACTTCGTAATTAGTTTTAGCTTCTGAAATATTTAAGTCAATTATATTTTTTACTAAAAGTGAAAGATTTTCTGCCCTAAATGATCTCAAGGAAACTGAAAGATGCAATTCTTCTTTTTTAATAACATTGCCATACTTTTCAATTATTTCTAGCGCCTTGCCAGCTGCATATTCGCTGTCCTTTAGCTTGTCTGATATATAAATCTTCCACTTTGGAAAAGATCTATTCAATGATTCTAGCCATTCGCTAATTCCAGCCTCACCAGTGTTGATTTCTTGTCCACCACCAACTAGACAAACAATGACTGCCCAATCTTTGTGTCGATCCATACATGAAATCAAAAATTCTGGCTCTGAAAAAGAAAAATTTGGAACGTTTTTTTTTCGATGCATGAAGTTTGCCGTTTGAAGATGGTTCCAAGCTCTTTGCGCCTCATCAAAAATTGCAACATGATCAAAGGGTGGCTTGGAATCGATCAAGCATTCATCTCTGAAATTATGAACATTCTGAATAAAAACCTTAACTTCACTCATTGCAACACCTTTCTTTAATTTTCTTCCCTGTTCTTTCTCTCTTTTTACTCTATCTCTCGTCAGTGCTTCTCTTAAAATAGAAACTAGTGGTCCATTGCCAGATAGAAAAATATTATTAGAATTATCATCTTTTGAATGCTTCTTTGTGGCAATATCCAATCCAACTAAAGTTTTTCCAGCACCTGGAACTCCAGTTACAAAACAAATCATTTTTTCACTATTTTCTTTTGCTGAAGTAATTATTTTTAGAATAGCATCACCCGTCTCACTCAGATTAGTTGCAGATGCATCACTTCTAGAAATTTCCGCCACTAAGTGTCCATTATAGAGCGCCATGGCCGCTTCGATTATCGTTGGTGTTGGTGCATATCTCCCATCTTTCCATTTATCAGAATTTATTGTGTCTCCATCTGCAAACTTTAGAATATTATTAATTGCAATTCCGAGTGATTCAATATTTGTCCTTATGGGAAAGAGTAGATTATCATTGTGGAAAGTTGTTGAAATTTCAAGAAATGATGATTTTGCTTTTGTGGCAATAAGAATTGGGGCAATAAGATGCGTGTGACTTGTCTCATGAAAATTCTTTAGATCTAGAGAGTAGTCCCAAACTTGATCTATTGCGCTGATTAGAAATTCTTTTTCTCCGACTTTAAACTCTAAAACAAAGATAACATTCTTAATGATTAGAACCACATCAATTCTCCTTCCCATTCTTGGAATGGAAAATTCAAAAAAAATCTCTCCTTGATGATCTTTTAAGACTTCTTTTAAAATATGAATCTCTTGAATCCATGCGTCTTTTTGATTTGATTCAAATGAAAAGTCATTATTTTGCGCCAAAAAACCTAAAATTTCCTGGATAGATGTTGCACAGAATGTTGTTATTTTATCTGAATAGAAATATCGATTCATAGGTGTTTTAATTATAGACCTTATTTTTTCGGTAATACTTCTTGGACAATACCAATAACACTATCTCCCTCATTTGGAATAATCGGTTGATGAGTGGGATTTTTACTTTTTGGCAATAATATCCTTTTGCCATCTTTCTTATCATACATTTTGATTGTTACGTCGTCTCCAAGTAAAGCAACTACTCTATCGCCCGTATCTGCTTTTAATTGTTGCCTACACAAAACCAAATCTCCGTCTTCTATACCAGCAAGATTCATTGAGTCTCCTTGAGCACGAAGAATAAAATATTCAAATCCTGATTTTATTTTAGTTTTATCAACTGCGATTTCATCCTCTTTATTTTCTTCTCCCAAAAAGGGAGCCCCGCAAGGAGCACAGCCTACAAGCGGTATCATGACTGAATTAACCAGATTAACAATCCCCTCCATAATCGAAGTTTTTACTGAAGCTTCTTCCTCTTGTTGTTCGATGAGTTGCTCGCCCAATACAAAGTCCTTAAAGTATTTTCTTAAATCATTATCTACCACATACACATAAGCGCCCTTGATTCCTCTTGTTAGCAATGTCTTGTATATATTTATGATGTATCTTTTTAATTCTTCATCGTCAGCAACTCCTGCTCGCCCATTTCTATCGTAGTATTCCTCCCTATTTATATGCATACTTCTAGAAATTGGGTCATAGGTTAATTCTGGACCAATAATCACGCCCACATAATTCAAATCATAACCCTGTGTTGTATGTATACATCCAACCTCATTAATTGCATTTGGCGAATTAACCCAATCTATCGCTGCACTATTCCACCTTAATTTGCAAGCTCCAATTTCGATATCGCTGTCAGCTGGATTTTCATTCCTATCTGGATTAGACAACCATGGCCAAGCATAACCGGCAACCATTCTGCATAATCCCAACTCGCTGTTCTTTTCTTTTATATCATTAACCATTTTTTCCGCATCATCATATAGCTTAAAATCATGCGTACCAAAACCGTCCTTATTCTCTCTAATATTCAATAAATCTTCTATGAATTTTATATATTTCTCTCCTGCCTGCACTCTCAATTGAGTGGTTAGATCATATTCAACTGCGTCTTCCAATTTATCAAACTCTTCAGGTCCCACGTCCGCTGGCATAACATTTTGGTTTTTATCATAAAAAAATATTTGGGATTTTGATTTTTTAATTATCCAATCGACATTAGTTGCTTCCCTGTGTAAGCCAAGTAGTTTATTGATACTGTCAAAAGCTCCAAAAGCAGCCCCAAGATTTTTTCTTCTCTTGAGTCGATGCGCTTCGTCTACAATAACTAAGTCGTAATCACCACGAACAATGTCATTGGGAATGACTACCATATTAGCACTAAGCCCTTTTATATTGCGAAAAACTTTTTTTATCGTCTCTCGCAAAGAACCCATTGGGATAACAAGAGCAATTTTCAGATGCGCCGTGTCTTTGTGTTCTTTCAAATATTTAACTAAATATGTTGCGAGTACAGTCTTACCTGTTCCTGGCTGACCATTGACTATATATGTTTTCGCTTTTTTATTTTTTATATCCGCAAAAATCTTTTTTACAAAATCATTCTGATCTTCCGTTAGAGCTTTATAGGGTGAATATTTAAAAAGATCGCTATTTTTAATGTCTAGCAGCTCCCGCTTTGCAATCTTTTTTTGTTTCAATTTCTCCCAAATAACCTCAAATTTTGCTTGATACTTTTGCCTATCATAATAATTATGATTCGATAAGCCTTGATTTCCATTTTGAAGTACAAAGGATTTATCGGCTGACATATACTGAATAATGGAAGATTCAATATCTAATGTAGCTGATTTATTATATTCATCATCAGCAATTATATGTATTCGTTTAAGCTTACTTCTTTCGGGATTTTCATAATGCTGTTTACTTCTGTTATAGACATTGATAGTCTCTCCAATATAAATCTCTTTTCCATCTTCAATCAGATAAACAACGGGCCAATCAATCCCAAAATTACAAGCCTGTATTTGATCAAATTTATCTTTTTCGAATGGCAGAGTTTTTATTTGAGGCATACAATTATAATTTATTGTATTTAGTGTGCTTGCCTTTCGCTTTTTCGATTGGATATTTTTCTTCACTTTTATCAATTTTTTTGTTCAATGCATCAACTAAATCAATATTCAAGTCATGCGCCGTAAGGAGAAGGTAATTTAGAACATCGGCAAGCTCTTCTGCAATTTCATCTTTGTTTGTTTTTATATATTTATCAATTTCTTTCTCACTTTTCCATTGGAAATGCTCGAGAACTTCAGAAGCTTCAAGATTCAAAGAAATTGCCAAATCTTTGGGGTTATGAAATTGCTTCCAATCGCGAGCATCACGAAAATCCACTATTCTTTTGGTTAATTTTCTAATTTCTGTCATAAGCTTGGATTAGCCATTACCCCTCCATCCTACTCCAAATCCCCCCTTTCGTAAAGAAAACAAGCCAATCCTGGGCTTGTTTCGTTTTGAAGTATTTCTAATCGGTATTTATAAATTACTCCCCCACAAACCCTCTCAACTCCTCAAAAACCCCATCTGTGAAACCGTCCGGTTTGAATTTGAAAATCGCCCTAGGCTTATTAAAAATTATTCAATACCCGAAAAACCTATCCGCATTTTACGCCTTTTTGGCTTTTTGGGCTAACTCATCCACTTTCAGTCTCCTTAATATTTTTCAATCTAACTTTTTTACAATTATTTTTCATTTTACTTTTTCCTTCAATAAATCCATTACAAACTTATGCATGTCAATAATGCCCTGCTGAGCAACAGCCAAAACTTCATGAGCAATTCTCAATGGCTTGTCATTGATATGCATATCACCTTCTTGCATAAGCTCTGCCTGATAGACATGCGAGATGTATCCATATCCTTCGCCCTGAAATTCAGAATTATCCAAAAGCATCTGAATCATTTTGTTTTTATTGAATTTCTCCCTGTTCTTTTCCACGACTTCGAAAGTATATGGATTAATTTCCATTTCCACAATTACAAAAACTCGACTCAGTGAATCATCTAAGATTCGGTTTTCAATTTTCAAATTCACTTGAGAATATGGGCCGGTCTCACCCCACAATTTATCCTGTTGTTTTTTGGTCAATCTCATATGTTTAAAAGTATTAGCTTAAATTTTCTTAGATTCAAGCCCCGATCACTGCAACTTTTTTACCGTTTTTGGCAATTTCTTTCCCTCTGATTTCAATCTGCGATCAAGCTTTTTCAAATCTTCTTCCGCTGGCAAGGCTTCTGGATAAATTCCGCTTTTGGTCAACATCTCTCGCATATTTTGATTATTTTTAACATGTTCATTAGCTATCGGGGTCTCACCCTTCAAAGACAAATCCTTCTTGACATTATGATTAGTAATTTCATTCGCCAAATCCTTAGCCTTGATTGTCACCGATGGCAAAAAATCCGCCAGCGGACTGCTAGCAGGAACTCGCAATTTATTTTTCATATCTTGAGTTGTATTTCCTCCAAATAGCGCCCTATCTCCAAGGCTACGAATCCTGGAAAATCCCTGACTATCCACCCCTCTTTGAAAAATAACTCCAGAAAGTTCTTTTTCCGAAAGGGTTAGTTTTTCTCGGGCGTGCAAGCGTTCCCATTCGGCCAGTCTTTGCTCGACAATTTCTTGCTTTCTTGTTTGAATGGCAAAATAGGTCATGGCAAAAGCAATCTCATTTTTTCTTGGATCTCCATTTTGAGCAATCAGATAACAGGCATAGCGTGTAAGCATAACGTCATTCACTTCACGCTTGCTTCCTGAGCCAAGATCGACCATTTTCCCGACGTCGGCAAAATGATCAGAAACCTTTTGCTTGGCGTTTTCACACGCAAACTTGGCTTTTTCTATAACACCTTCAAAATTACTCCACTTGTCGTATCCAAGAAGTTTTTGTAATTCTCTGGCATACCAAAATTCTACCCCATCTTTTTCATGGGAACATTCTTCAAAATTTTTATGCAATTTTAGAATAATTTCTTTTTCCATATTTTTAGAAAAATAATATTTTTTATTTTAACAATTCTTCCGCATTCCCATCAATCACTGCCTCGAGTTTATGCACTTCCATATTGAACGCACCCAACTCCTCAAAAACCCCATCGGTAAAATCGTCAGATTTGAATTTGAAAATCGCCTTCGCGTTTTTGCGACAATATTCTAGCTCAGGAAGATTATTGGTCTTGGTGTAGTGTTTGAAACTATCGAGCGTATCCGCCGCTCGAATTATGAGCGCGTCATGCCCGGCCTCTGCTGCGCGCTTGGCCAGCTCTTCAATTCGTTCGTCCGAATTTTCGATTGAACGATCTTTGGTGTTAGCTTTCACCAGTTGCAAAACAGTTTCGCCAAATTCTGCTCGCACGAGCTCGTCTGTGATGCCGCTCCACTCCAGCGCGTCATGCAAAAGGCCAGCAAGGACTGCATCGCGGGAATAGTTATTTTCATAGAGATAAGTGCCCACACGGACACAATGAAGCAAGACCGGCTTTTTCGCTCCTTCATGTGAAACCGGCAGATGCGCAACAAGCATCCGCAGGGCCTTTTCAAATTCAATGTCGAATGATTCTGGCATAATCTTTTTGTCTTTTTTAATATATTACTTCCCTGCTTGGTACGCTGCGAGACTGGATTCCCGCCTCCGCGGGAATGACACGGATGGGTAAATTACATCTCTATTCTACCCCCATTTCCCTTTTCCGTAAAAGACCTATTTTTTCAACCCCTTTTGATTTTTTAACCTTAAAAAATTATTTCTTGTAACAACTTTTTTGCCCGTTCTTTTTTCAATATCCCTTCTGGTCCTACCAGCCACTGCTCCGCCTTCATTGGCATCATTTTTCAACTTTTCAAATCCCTGCGAATCTCTGGTGGTTGTAATTTCTGTCGTGGTTGCTTCACCCAGCATAGTGAGAATCAATTCTAATTCCGACATATGATCCCTGGGATTATCCGGGTTACTAAGTGATTTAAATTCCTTAATCTGCTTGGCATTCATCTCAAACGCTCCTTTATAAATTTCATTGGTAAGAATAGCAAAATCAAATCCTTCGCTCGCTCCACGCTCTTGCCACTCGTCGGTCAGAGTATTTCGCACATTAATGCCTCGCATCCTTTTCGCAATCCAGTCTTCATTATAGCCCTTCTGTTCATAAATCTTCTTGGCTCGCACAATCGCTCTTTCGGGGTCTTGAATTTCTTCAATGCGTTCTTGTCCAACTCGGGCCAGCCACTGCTTGAAAGGCTCCGCCTTGGGGGACGGAATTGATTGGATGATGCGGAAAATTCCTTGTACCTGGGCCATATTTTCTTCGCGTTGCTTGCCATCTTTTGATGTTATTTGAAGGGGGGTACAAATTGTACCCCAGTTGGCAAAAAGCTCCGCATCTCGTGTGCGCATTTTCTTTATATATTGCTTCACATCGTTCGAATCAGTCAAAACCTGCACCACGTCTGATATAGAAAAATACCACTGCTCATTATGCCACACCCGGCGCACCTCTTTTTGTTCGAAGATTGTCGGATGGATATTATTTTCTGTTTTTTTCTTTTTCATAGTTTTACTAATTTATTTTTTATTATTATGATATTATATCATCATAACATATATTTGGCAACTTTCCATGGTCGCACTTTTTCTTTGCCCACCGCATATTTCTATCTCACCCCCATTCCCCCGCTTTGGCAAAAGAAAAAAGAGTCTCCAAATATGGACAACTCTCTTTTAATTTAATAGAGTCCAGACACAATTGCTGTGGCTGGACTCTTATTCGT
>JBAXPY010000028.1:0-14462 GCA_037132035.1 Candidatus Moraniibacteriota bacterium
GATCATGAATATGTGACTTTGGAAAAAGAAATGTTTGAGATTGCGGAAAAACGGCAGGCGATTACTGATGATTTAAATAGAAAAATTATTTATAAAAAACTGAATAGTAAAAAAGAGGAAGGTGAAGTCATTGGCTAGCTATTTTAGACCCAGAAAACTATGCATGAATCTTTGTCACCAGATGCTGATGAGAATAAGCACGAGGCGATAATCGAAAATGAAGAAAATAAAAAAGATAAAGGTGACGATTTTTTGAAAAAAGAGTCTGCTGTTTTTGTCGGGTTCGAAATGGGCAAAGCGGTGGACGAATCTTTTGCTAGGGCAGGCGAGTTAGTGCGGCAAGAACAGGAAAATTATCATAAGCAAGTGGGAAAAATTCAAAATAGCTTGAAGAAGTTCAACCCTATCGACCAAGAAGAATTTGTAGAAGGATTTCAAAAATTAGCAGAACTTGATGAGCAGCAGAAAGGTGCTTATGAAAAATATATTGGAAGGATGAAAAAAATGTTCGTGGCCGGAATGCTCACGCTGGCGATGAATTTTCCAGTTTTTGCTAGCGAAGTCCATGATGAGGAGTCTGCACCGCAAAAAACAATCGAACAGCCAATCAAAATTCCGCTCAAGGCGGAAAGCTTGGAAGTGGGAATGACTGTTAATGAAAAGGCTTTGGTCCGCAGCCTAATGGAACAATCTGATTATGGCAAAAACGAATATGCTGTCTGTTTTTCCAAAGATGGCGAAGATGATGCAGAAGATGGGAAAATCATTTTTGCAAAAGAACAAAACAAAAGGACCGGATCGATTGATTTTGAGGTGATGATGGGAGCGTTGAAAGATGGTGGTATGGTTGAGAGTGTGCATACTCATCCTGTTGAAATCGGCAAGACATATGGAGTGAATTATGATGCTCAGAAGAATTCTTTTCCGCCAAGCATGACCGATATGCTTTCCCTTTTGTCCGGTTTGGAATATTTCAAGCAGCAAGGAAAAGAGAAAGAATATCTCGAAAAAGTGAAAAATTATGCGATTGATCCAACCGGAAGATGGAATTTCGGCATTGATAATCCGAACAACGCGATTTTGAAAAAATTGAATAAGCTAGTAAATCCGACCAAGGGTATCTTCGACGTTAATAACGTTGGTTTTACCGAAAAAGAAAAGGCGATTTTTATGGCAGAAAAAGAGAGCATCACCAAGGATGATGATATTCTTTCTGGCGATCCGCAGGCGATGGTGAATTATTTTTCAGGAAAAATTGGGGAACTTCCGGATGGTTCAGCGGGTGATGAAATGGAAAAAATTTATCTTTCAATCGGAAAAAAGATTGAAGCTTTTTTGAAGAAAATCAAGAAGGATATTGAGAATAAGGCGGTAAGTAGTTTCAGCGATGATGATATTGAAAATATGAATCAATCCGATGTGCTGATGCGGAAACTTTATGGATATAGGGAGGGATCAGATTCGCCAGAAAAGCGCGACACGTTGATCAAAGAGTTGGAGATTTGCTGGAAGAAGATGGGTTTTCGGGTGAAATATGAAAAGTTGAATCAGGTGAAATAAAAATTAAACTTTCAAAATTATGCCACTATCATGGAATGAGATTAAATCACGAGCGATTGAATTTTCCGAGGATGAATTTTTTGTTTGGGTTGTATGAGAAGTGGTTGAAGAAAATAACAGCTAAGAGTTAAAAAATATGAGTTTATTTAATTTACTATGAAGACATTAAGAGGATTGCTAGCTACTTTGACCTGTATTATAAGTAGTATGTTTGTTTTTTCTTTCTTGGGATTAATAAAAAATCTCTTTGATTTTCCTCGGATTAAACTGGAGTGGATTTTCTTGTTGCCATTCTTAGTGGCGGGTGGATTTTTTTATGTTATAAATCGAAAAGCGTACTCGGTACAGATGCGACTTTTGGAAAGTAACTACCTGGCAGAAAAATTCATGTCACAAAGGTTTGAGACATTGAAAAAAGAAATGACGGAGGAGCAACGAAAGAAGGTGACTTTTAATGGATTTATTACCTTTATAGCTATATTGGTTTTCGTGATGCTTGCAATTATGCTTTTTGTCACTGGTTATTTTGGAGCTTTGAAAAAAGCTATTTCAGATCCGGGTGATTTCGGTTTATGGATTTTTTTGCTGAATTTGATAATATTCATTTTTATTTTTATCAAAAACACATTCAAGGAGGAGGGGGAGGTGATGGAAGATAGTAGCTTGATGCATTAGATTTTCTTTGGAGTCAAAAAACCTTCAAGACCTTGGCGGAAAGGATGAATTTTTCGTTTGGGTTGTATGGGGAATGTTTGAAATAGACAATGGTGAATGTGGATTTCGTTAATTTAGGTCAACTACATGACAAAATTCCGCAACAAATACCGCATCGAATCATCGCGTCTGAAAGATTATGACTATTCGTTTGATGGTGCGTATTTCATCACCATTTGCACAAAAGACCGCGAACATTTTTTCGGGGAAATTGTTGATGGGAAAATGCAATTTTCAGAAAACGGAAAGATGGCTGGAGAATTTTGGGAAGAAATCGAAACCAAACACGATTTTGTCATTTTGGATGAATGGGTCGTGATGCCTAATCATGTGCACGGGATTATTTTTATTCAGAAAAATATTAATATGTTAATTGCGCAAACAATAACCATAACCACCCGTAGAGACACGCCAATGGCGTGTCTCTACGATAACGTGGATAACGTGGCGCGTCCCTATCCACCGACATGTCAACGTAAATTTGGTCAATTGCCCAAAAAATCGATTGCATCGACGATTAATCATTTTAAAGGCGCGACAAAAAAATGGGCAAACGCAAATGGACGGCGGGATTTTTGTTGGCAGAAAAATTATCACGATCGCATCATCCGCAACGAAAAAGAATTAAACCGCATCCGTGAATATATTTTCAATAATCCTTTGAATTGGGAATCTGATCGTAACAATCAAAACAGATAGAGACACGCCAATGACGTGTCTCTACTGCGTGGGCAAATTCTCCCAAAAGATGCTAAAATAGAACCTATGGAGAAAAATGATCAACAATTGGTCGCGGATTTTTTGGCTGGCGATGATGCTTCTTTTGAACTTTTGGTAAAAAAATATTTGAAACCGGCGTATAACTTCCTTTATCGTTTAACTGGGGGTGATGTAGCGCTGACGGATGATTTGACACAAGAGACATTTCTAAAGGCTTGGAAAAATATTAAGCGATACGACTTGGAGAAAAACTTTAAAGTCTGGATATTTGCGATTGCCAAAAATAATGCCCGTGATACTTGGAAACGGAAAAAAACATTGCCTTTTGTGCTTTTTGAAAATAGTGATGGGTATAATAAGTTAGACGAAGTTGCTGAGGAGAAGCCCTTGCCAGACGAAATTTTAGAGCGAATTGAATCAGCAGGGGAGCTGGATGTGAAATTGAAAAAACTTCCAAAGAAATATCAGACCATTTTGCTTATGCGCTATAAAGATGATTTGAGCGTGACGGAAATAGCTGAAGTTCTGGCAATTCCTTATAATACGGTCAAAAGTCAACACCAAAGGGCGCTGGGTTTGCTAAAAAATGAGATTTTGCATCCATAACTAAACCCCAGTCGTAGTACAGTTGAGACGTGCGCGTTTGATTGCTTCCTATGTTTTTTTCATTTTCATAGAGCATCAGGCGCGCAAGTCCCTGAAAACATTTTATGAGTAACAAGTTAAATCAATTATTCGAGGGCATTACCGAAATAGATCCGCCAATAGTGCTGGCGGGTTTTGTTTTTTCCGAAATTGCGAAAGAAAAAAATAGAAGAACGAAAAGACAGCTATTTTTTTCCTATTTTAGTTTCGGTGGGTCATTCGCTTTGGCGATTTATGTGGGAACTGTGTTTGGGCAAGTGTTTTTACAATCGGAATTTTGGACAATGCTTTCTCTCGTGTTCTCAGACGTTGCTATCGTTATGAGAAATTGGGATACTTTTTTTCTTTCACTTTTAGAGACTTTCCCCGTCGCGCATGCAATGATTCTCTTAGTTCCGATTTTTTTGATGCTAGCTTCTGCAAGCTATTACTTTAGCAATAAGACAAATTATAGATATAATTTAGTAACACACTAAATATGAGTACACAAGAATTGGTTAAATCAAGGAATTTTAAAATAGCCCTGGGTGTTGTCGGAGCTCTGTTGATCGTTTTTGCTAGCTTTTCAATCGGTGTTGCTGTGGGATTGCACAAAGCAAAATTTTCCTATCAATGGGGTCAAAATTACGAGCGTAATTTTATGGGACTGGGAAGGGGAACTGCTGGAATGATGAATGCTGATGACCGCGGACAGATGATGGGTGGTCGTCGTGGCGGTGGCGGAATGATGGACTTTCCGAGGAATATCGAGGGGCGAGATTTTCGTAATGCGCATGGCATTGCCGGAACGATAATTTCCATCGCGGATAATAATTTGATCATCAAGGATCGTGATAATAAGGAAAATACTGTTGCTGTGACAGATAAGACGATCATCAAGGACCATATGGTTGACGTTAAGATTTCAGACCTGAAAGCTAATGATCAAATCGTGGTAATGGGAACGCCCAACGATCAGGGTATCGTTAACGCTGATTTGATTCGAGTTTTTTGTTGTGGGGGGTCAGGCGAAATAACTAATAGTAACAATAATAACTAATTTGTATGAAAATGAAGAAAACCTATATTGCGGTTATCGCGCTAGTCGTGATTGGAGGAGGCTACTATTGGTATAAAAAAACAAATACTGCCAGCACTGCTCCGATATATAAAACAGCTGTGGCGGAAAAAGGGATGCTTACGAGTTCTATTTCTGGATCAGGCAATGTGATTGTTGATCAACTGGCGACAGTTGATCCAACCATTTCTGGTACAGTGGCAAGCTTAGCTGTTAAAATTGGTGATCCGGTCAAAAAGGGTCAGCTACTTTTTACGATTATAAACGACCAATTGGGAGTAAGTGCGGCAAAAGCTAGTGCGAGCTATGCGCAATCCAAAAAATCTCTTGATGATCAAAAATATGCTAAAAAGCAAGCTGAGGCTGACTATAAGACTAATCCAAAAAAACTATTAAAGGATAAGGTGGCATTGGCTGATAACTCAATCGATATTGCCGAGCAAAATTTGGCAGTGTCCGCGGCAGATTATCGCAATCAACTTGCTGATGCGGCGAAAAGAAAAGTGACAGCGCCGATTGATGGAACTGTTAATGAGGTGAATATAAAAAATGGTGATGATCTGGGAAAAAGTTCTAGCTCAACAAAACTTTCGCCAATAATCATTGGTGACCTTGGGACACTAAAAGCTTCAGTGTCAGTCAATGAAGTTGATATTCCTAATGTGGCTGAAGGTCAAAAGGTTATGTTTAAATTTAGCGCGATAGATGGTCTGGAGCTTTCTGGCAAGGTGGAGAAAATTGATTCATTGGGGACGATAACACAGGGAGTTGTGACATATAATGTGACAATTGGTTTCGACGTGACAGATCCTAGAATAAAGCCTCAAATGAGCGTTTCAGCCAATATCATTACTGCAGTTAAGCAAAATGCGCTTCTTGTCCCGGGTGGTGCTGTCAAAACTCAGGGTGGAAGTAGTTATGTTGAAGTTTTAAATGATGGAAGTAAGACTCCTGTGCAAAAAAACGTTGAGATTGGATTATCAAATAATACTGACACAGAAATTATCAGTGGCATCAGCTCTGGCGACAAGGTTGTTACGCAGACTATAACTTTAACAACCAAGGCCGCTTCGACAACTGCCTCGGGCGCTGGCGGTCGAGGTGGGATGGGGGGATTTATGGGACACTAAAAATAAAACACCGAATAAGCAATTATTAGCACTACCCGTGTAATTTCATATGATTGAATGTAGAAACCTGGTAAAAACCTATGTGAATGGTGATATGAAAACCAATGCCTTAAATGGTGTGTCTTTTGGGATTAAGAAAGGCGAATTCGTTTCAATTATTGGTCCTTCTGGCTCGGGAAAATCAACCCTGATGCACATTTTAGGTGCGCTTGATACGCCAACCACGGGACAATATTTTCTAGATGGATTTGAGGTGTCAAAGCTGAATGATGATGAGTTGTCTGATTTGAGACGAAATAAAATTGGATTTGTTTTTCAGTCGTTTAATCTCTTACCTAGGACTACCGTTTTGCGAAACGTTATGCTGCCTTTGCTGTATTCCGGAATGTCTCATCCAGAGCGAGAGGAAAAAGCCAGGGCATGCTTGCGTTATGCTGGAATGGAAGAGAGTAAATTTGGTAATCTTTCCAATCAATTGTCCGGTGGGCAGATGCAACGGGTCGCGATTGCTCGTGCGCTTATTAATGATCCGGCGATAATCTTGGCTGATGAGCCGACAGGAAATTTAGACACAAAAACCAGCGCGACAGTGATGAAAGCTTTTCAGGAATTGCACCAAAAAGGGCACACCATTATTCTTATTACTCACGAAATGGATGTGGCTGATTGTGCTAATCGAATAATCTATGTTCGTGATGGAGTGATTGAAAAAGATGTTTTAAATAAACCGCAAGACCATTTTTTGCCGCAATAGGACTTACGTAGTTACCAGAAAAAAATCTCAAGAGCGCGACCTTTTTTTGGGCAAACGCGTAAGCCATGTATAAGTAGTTTTGTTTTTTAATTTAAGCGTGAGCTGGCTGACAATATTTTTTGTTACATGCTTCATGTTGTATGCTACATGATAGTCGATTTATTAAAAGAAACAGTCTGGTCGCTTGCTGGTAATAAGGTTCGATCAGGACTGACAATCTTGGGAATTGTGATTGGGATTGCTTCCGTTATCACTATGGTGGCGATTGGACAGGGAGCAAAAAATTCAGTTGAGAGTAGTATTAAATCAATTGGATCAAATTTAATCATGATTAATCCAGGAGCGCAACGAGTGGGTGGAATTAATCAGGGTGGCGGTAGCTCTCAAACGCTAACAGTCGAAGACGCGACTGCGATTAAAGATGAAATAATGAACGTGAAAGCAGTTGCTCCATCAGTGACGAAGCGCTCTCAACTTACTGCCAAAGGAAAAAATACTAATACTCAAATAATTGGGACTAATGCGGACTATTTGATTGCCAGAAATGTCACAATTGACACTGGATCTTTTTTTAGCGAACAGCAGATGAAAAGTTCAGCGAAGGTCGCAGTTCTTGGTCCAGCTACGAGAGATGATTTGTTTGGTGAAAACGTGAACCCGATCGGACAAACCATTCGGACAAACAATATGGATTTTCAAGTAATCGGTGTGACAGCTTCCAAAGGAGGTTCCGGATTTAGCAATCAAGATGACATTGTCTATGTGCCATTGACCAGTGCCCAGCATTATTTGTCTGGGAGCATCTATGTGAATAATATTAGCGTCGCTGCTCAGGATCAAACCTTGATGGCTTCGGTTCAAGATCAGATCTTTGAGCTCCTTTTAAAGCGACATAAAATCAATGATCCGACTCAGGCTGATTTTAGCTTGATGAATCAAAATGATATCATCGCAACTGCGACGAGTATCACAGGGACTTTTACTATTTTACTTTCTTCGATTGCGGGGATTTCACTTTTAGTGGGAGGAATTGGTATCATGAATATGATGCTCACGACAGTTACAGAGCGGACAAGAGAAATTGGCCTGCGAAAAGCAGTTGGTGTGAGGAAGATTTAT
This sequence comes from Candidatus Moraniibacteriota bacterium, assembly GCA_037132035.1. GTDB lineage: Bacteria > Patescibacteriota > Minisyncoccia > Moranbacterales > UBA2206 > UBA9630. The sequence goes on from JBAXPY010000028.1 coordinate 7,700, forward strand.
ATTAATCTGCAATTTTTAGCCGAAGCAGTGCTCTTGACATTTTTGGGTGGAGCGATGGGGGTGTTTCTGGGCTGGGGAGCTTCAATGCTTGTTTCGAAATTCGTAAGTGGTCTGACTACGAGCGTTTCAATGTCGGCAGTTCTTTTAGCTTTTGGGGTGTCAGCTGGGGTAGGTATTATTTTTGGATTTTACCCTGCCCGCCGTGCTGCTAACCTAAGTCCGATTGAAGCTTTGAGATATGAATAATAATTTAAAAGTTTAAAACTATGAACAAAAAAAGGCATATTATGACAATGATTGGCGTTATTGTCCTCGTTGCCGGAGGAATGTTTTACGGCGGAATGTTGTATGGAAAAAATGTCGCCGCTAAGGCCGCTTCTCAATCCGAACAAGGTCTTGGCAGAGGAATGGGCAATAGGACTGGAGGCGCGAATGGGGGAGTCGCTGGGGGTCAACGTGGTCAGCGAGGACCAGCAGGCTCTGGATTTTCTAATGGTCAGATTATTTCAAAAGACGATACAAGTATTACTGTTAAAACTCGTGATGGCGGATCAAAGATTATATACTATTCTGGCGCAACTTCAATCGGAAAAACAGCTCCTGGAGCCGTTTCAGATCTCAGTGTAGGGGAGGATGTAATGGTAACTGGGACAAATAGTGCGGATGGCAGTGTTGCTGCGGAAAACATTCAAATCAGACCAGCGCAGCCAGATCAAAAAAAATAAAAGTCAATCCAATATTGAATAGCTATAGAATAGGGTGTAGAATCTTAAGAAGTGTTGATGTGAGATAATCACTGATTTTCATCTTATACCTTTTTGGTTCGAATTTTGTGGAATGTTTTTTCCAGCTAATTATGACTTGCTCCAATTCTTGGAGCAATTTTTTTTCGCGGAAAAAAACTCCTGCTTCTGCATTAAGTTTAAAAGAAAGCATGTCCATATTTTGTGATCCAATTAGACCTTCGGCCTTATCGATAATGAGTAATTTCGAATGGTTCATGGTTTTGGGTAAATAGAATTTTATGCCCAATGGATGGAGGGTATGCATGTAGCGATAATTCAGGAGATTCATAATGCGCCAGTCTACTTTTTTGGGAACAAGAATTTCCACTGTAACTCCTCGTCTTATTGCATCATCTAAAAGAGAGATTAGCCAACGTGGCGGCGTGAAATAGGGTGTGGCAATCTGAATGCTTTTTTGGGCACCAGAAATTTTTTTGACGTAGTGCTCTTTAAGTGTATAGATATTTCTCGTCGGCCAATGTTCAATGAGCCAAAACTTTAGTTTACTCGTAAATTTTTTTCGGTGGTAATGAAGAATTTTTTCATTTTTTCCGCCAGCCATCGTATAAGTATAGGCAAAAGATTGAAGCAGGCTTTTCACGACCCTACCTCGCAGCTCCAGTTGGAGGTCATTCCAATTCTTAAAGCGCTTGCCAATGTTTACTCCGCCAATAAAAGCGACCTTTTCATCGACAATTAGGATTTTACGGTGGATATGACGAAGCCAGTGACTGAAAAAGATGAATTCTATGCCTGATTTTTTGATAGTTTTTGCGATCTCTTCTTTGAGGATTTTACTACCAAAGGCATCGGCAACAATCACGACACGTATGCCTTTTTTGGCTTTAACTCTCAGTTTTCCGATGAAATTGTGACTTTTCTTTGTGTCATCAAGAAAGATATACATCTCGATATAGATGGATTTTTGGGCGCTATCGATGGCGCTAAGCATCGCGTCCCAAGCTTTTAGTGATGTTGTGTGAAGGCGATATTTCATTTTGCAAAAAAAGAATTTCAAAAGCTGAATTTACTCTAGCATATTTGGGGAAAAATAAAAAATATCAAAGTTACTTGTCTAATTACGGATTTGTGATAGAATATAGACGTTAGGTTCTTGTTTAAAAAAAATAAAAGTATGAATAATCAGGGCAAAACTAGTTGGCTCTCACTTTCAGTATTGGGAAAAGACGTATATCTTTTTTTTGTAAAAGATGATTTGAAGAGTGGACCAATTGAAATTTTGAAAAGTTCAAATGGCATAGACTTTAGCCATGTGAACCAAAGAATGATTTTCAAAAATAAAATATTCGGTTTAGGGAGCAAGTTTGATATTGAAAAGGACTTCAAGATATCAAAAATAAAGGATGGATATTTTCTTTCCTATCAGAAGTCGGGAAAAACCTTGGGAGCAATGTCTGAGGATGGTCTGTGTTGGAAAAAAATAGGCATAACTGAAAACATCAAGAGCTGTGGATTAGTGATTGAAACTAATGTTCCTTCAGAAGAATATCTTATGTTTTTTGGCGAGCGCCAAGTGCGCGTCGCGACCTCAAATGATTTAATCAAGTGGGACATTAAGCGTTCCGCTTTTTTGCATACGCGCGATGGTTATTTTGACAGTCAATCGCTTTCAGTAGTGAGTACTTTTTCTTCGCAAGAGGGGACAGTTTTGCTCTATACTGCAGTGAATAAGGCCTATAAGTTGAGCTTGGGAGCAGCGATTGTTGATAAAAAGGATTATCGCAAGATATTGTGGCGTTCAAAGCGGCCTATCTGGACGCAGCCGAGAGAGTGGAGGGGTGGCGAAATAAATTTCGTAGGAAGTTATTATCAGGGGAAAAGACTGCTTGTATATTGGGATTTTTGTGGGGAGCTTAAGGCTGTTTCAATCGCTAATACATGGACAATTTTGGGTCGTGCGAAAAGTGCAAAGAAAAAAATTTCCAAGATTCAAAAATTGCCCAAATTGCCCAAATTGCCCAAATTGCCGAAAGCGTTAAGGTTGCAGGAATTTTCCAGTCAGCTCGAATTGGACAAGTATGAAAGCAATCCCATTATCGGACCAATTGAGGAGCATGCCTGGGAATCTCGCGAAACTTTTAATCCAGCGGCGGTTTATCTCAAAGGAAAGGTTCATTTGCTTTATCGTGCTTTGGGAGAAAAGGGTATATCAGTTTTGGGTTATGCGTCAAGTGAGGATGGAATTAATATTGACGAGAGATTGAAAAAACCTGTTTATGCTCCAATGCAGCCATTTGAGTATGGTGGCATAAAAAAAGCCAATCATTGCTATCCCTATAGCTCGGGAGGGAGCTGGAGTGGTTGCGAAGACCCACGTCTTTCCGTTATCGGTAAGCGGGTATATATGACCTACGTGGCTTTCAATGGATCTTGTCCTCCAGGCGTAGCATTGACATCGATTAGTGTCAAAGATTTTCTGGCTAAAAACTGGAATTGGAAAATCCCCAAACTCATTTCAAAACCTGGTGAAATTCAGAAAAACTGGGTGGTTTTTCCAGAAAAAATTAAGGGTAAATTTGCTATTTTGCATAGCATTTCTCCGAGTGTTTCGATTGATTATTTCGATTCTTTGGATAATAAAAAAATCACGATTGAAAGTTATCATAACAATAAATCAGACGATACGCGGTGGGATAACATTTTGCGTGGTGTTGGTTCACCACCAATCAAAACGGACTATGGCTGGCTGGTTTTCTATCATGCTATGGATAGGCGCGACCCTAATCGCTATAAGGTTGGTGCGATGATTTTAGACTATCAAAATCCAGAAAAGATTCTCCATCGTTCTTCACAACCAATCTTGGAACCGATTGAGAAATATGAAAATGAGGGATCAAAATCTGGCGTTGTTTATGTTTGTGGATCAATCATCAAAGACGAAAAAATTTATGTTTACTATGGTGGCGCAGACCGGTTTACGTGTGTTGCCACAGCATCAGTGCAAGAGTTTCTTTTGGCACTTATTAATTCATCAAAAACCACTCCTTTCATTAGATTGGCTGTGGCATAACAATAAAAAACATGCTTATTATCAATCGTTCTCCCGAAAATCCTATTCTTATTGGCGAGAGTCATAGTCCGTGGGAAGCAGAAGGGGCTTTTAATGGTTGTCCAATAAAAAATGCCGAAGGACACCACCTGTTCTATCGAGCGCTATCTTCGCCAATTTTGCGACATGGTGTTGTTTTAGAAGTTTCTTCTATTGGGCATGCGGTTGGCAAGGATGGTATTCACTTCAATAAACACAAGCAGTTCATTGCACCAGAATATAACTGGGAACAGTTCGGTTGCGAAGATCCTCGTGTGGTTAAATTGAATAATAAATACTATATTTTTTATACCGCTCTTTCTTCTTATCCCTTTGGTCCAGAGGGGATTAGTGTCGGATTGGCCATTTCCAAAGATCTCAAAAAAATTGATGCCAAGCACCATATCACGCCTTTCAACGCCAAAGCTATGTCACTTTTTCCTGCGAAGATTAAAGGAAAAATGGCGGCGCTACTAACTGCGAACACTGATCGTCCACCTGCAAAAATCGCTTTGGCGATTTTTGATAAAGAAGAGGATCTTTGGTCGGAAGAATTATGGAGCAAGTGGTATGAGAATCTTGACGAGCATGTCGTGCCTCTACAGCGAGACCCTGAGGATCACATTGAGCTGGGTGCTCCTCCAATTAAGACGAAAGATGGGTGGCTTTTGATTTACTCATACATTAAAGACTATTTGAATGAAAGAAGGACTTTTGGAATTGAAGCGGCGCTATTGGATCTGAATGATCCTCGAAAAATATTGGGGCGAACAGAGATGCCCTTTATGGTTCCTGAAGAGGAATATGAAATGTACGGAAAAGTTCCTAATATAATTTTTCCTTCTGGTGCTTTAGTTGAAGGCAAAAAACTGCGGATTTATTATGGCGCGGCGGATACGACTTGTTGTGAGGCTAGTTGCGATTTGAAAGAGTTGATTTCCGAGATGAAAGAAAAAAAAGATGATCATCTATTGCTTAAGCGCTATTCTGGCAATCCTATCTTGGAGCCGATTGTGGAAAATGTTTGGGAGGGCAAGGCTGTTTTTAATCCTGCTGCAATTAGAGAAAAAGGCGTGACACATATTCTTTATCGCGCGACATCTTTCGATGACACCTCTTCTATCGGATACGCTTCCAGTGTTGATGGTTTGCATGTGGATGAGCGTTTGTCATCGCCAATCTATGCTCCCAGAGAATCATTCGAGCAAAAAATGCGAGGTGGAAATTCCGGTTGCGAGGATCCGCGTGTGACAAGGATCGGCAGTAAGATTTATATGTGCTACACGGCTGTAGACGCCGTGAATCCTCCGCAGGTTGCGCTGACATCGATCAAAGTGAGCGATTTCGTGGCGAAAAAATGGAATTGGGAAAAATCAAAATTAATTTCTCCTCCTGGTTTTGATGACAAAGATGTTTGCATCCTGCCTGAGAAGGTGCGAGGAAAATATGTGATTTTTCATCGAATCCAACCATCAATTGACGTTAATTTTTTTGATGATTTGAAATTTGAAGGTGGAAAAATGCTAGAGCAAAATCCGATTTTGTTGCCTAGAAAAGGTATGTGGGATAATAAAAAAATTGGCATAAATACGGTTCCTTTGAAAACTAAAAAAGGCTGGCTCATGCTCTATCACGGAGTGTCCGAAGAGGATAGTGTGTATAAGATTGGAGCAGTACTCCTTGCGCTTAATGATCCGGGGAAGGTTTTGGCACGAACCAAGTTTCCTATTCTCGAGCCGGAAATGTTGTATGAAAAAGTTGGTGTGGTGCCAAATGTTGTTTTTCCTTGTGGGATGGTGGCTATAAATTCTAAGCTGTTTGTTTACTACGGAGGAGCGGACAAAGTTGTTGGCGTGGCGACAATGAATCTTGGTAAACTTTTGAAAAGTTTGGTTTAGTAGATTGATATGTAACCAGATTATGCAATTTAAGAATTATAACGTCTATTTCTTCTTTTTGGCTCTGGCAGGGATATCTGCTTTGACCTATTTTATTGTGGAACCATTTTTAGTTTCCTTTTTGATTGCGGCAATTTTGGCGCATCTTTTTAGTCCCATATACAACTATTTGCAAAAGGGAGTTAAGAAAAAAGGGGTTAGTTCTTTTTTGACCTGTCTCATAATTGCACTAATTATTGTTGTGCCAATTTTAGTGGTGCTCTCGCTGGTGATGAATGAGATTCAAGGTATCTTGGATAATTTTAGTATGAATCCGGATGAAATTAGGAAAGCAATCAGTATTTTGGGGGAAAATTTGAAGACCATTCCAATTCTAGAAAAGTTTGATTTGGAAAAAAATATCAATCAAGAATCAATAACACTGGGTGTTAAAAGTCTTTCGCAGCACACATTGACTATCTTACAGGGGACATATAATGGCGTGGCCCATTTTGTGTTTGTGACGTTTATTATGTTTTTTTCTCTGTTCTATCTTTTTATTGATGGAGCGAATTTAGTGAAAAAAATAATGCAACTTAGTCCTTTGCAGGACAAATATGAAAAAGTACTCATTGATAAATTTAATTCCATAACTCGGGCAACCATCAAAGGCACAACGATTATTGCTATCATCCAGGGTTTTTTGGGTGGCATATTGTTTGCCCTGACTGGCGTTCCATCCCCGGTTCTTCTAGGAATTTTGATGACTGTCTCATCGGTCATTCCGTCTTTTGGCTCAGGCTTAGTTTGGCTTCCAGTCGGCATTCTTATGCTAGTTTCCGGCTATTTTACCCAAGGTATTATCATCCTTCTCATTGGCGGCTTCGTGATTAGTATGATTGATAATTTTATTCGACCAAAATTAGTTGGAAGAGATACTCAGATGCATCCACTGATGATTCTTTTCTCTACTATCGGTGGCATCGCTTTTTTTGGAATCTCCGGTTTTATCGTTGGCCCAATCATTACGTCACTCTTTATGGCTTTTTGGG
>JBAXPY010000029.1:0-14389 GCA_037132035.1 Candidatus Moraniibacteriota bacterium
AAGCAAGACTGAGGTTGAATTCATCGATTTAGTCAAAGAATTCGTATATTTACGCACATTTCGTTCAGAGATTTTGAACAAGGCCGGTTCACTGGCAAAACCATTTCTGCAAAAAATTGCCCAAAAATTAGGACTCACTTTTTCAGAGCTGATTTCTCTTACAAGCGATGAAATTCTAGCCATGCTAAATTCCACCGCGAATCATAAATCAAAAATTAAATCAAGACTAGAGGGGTTTTATTCAGTGATTATGGATGACAATGTGCAAATATTTGCCGGGGAAGAGAGGGCACATATTGACGACTTGGGAGTCTTCCTAAATCCGCTCAGCTCCCAAACTGAACTGCGCGGCCAGGTAGGTTGGCGAGGGACAGTGAGAGGCAGCGTGCGAGTGGTTCTTGGCGAGAGCGACATCAAAAAAGTTAAAAAAGGAGAAATATTGGTTGCGATTATGACTTCTCCTAACTATGTTCCAGCTATGGAAAAAGCGGCTGGTTTTGTCACGGATGAAGGCGGGATCCTTTGTCATGCGGCTATCATCTCACGGGAAATGCAAAAAACTTGCATCATTGGCACCAAGGATGCGACAAGAGTTCTTCATGATGGCGATCTGGTTGAGTTGGATGGAGAAACGGGGATTGTGAGGAAAGTTGGATAACAATTAGGATGATAATGCTGATTTGTGTAGCTTCTAATAATTTGCTATAATCTCACTATGAGCTTCAAAAAACGCAACAAAAAAATATACAAAATCTGGGTGGTGATTTCCATTCTGGCTGTGCTTTCCATGGTGGCATTTACAATTGCTCCGGCGCTTACTATGCTGGGCAACTAATGGTATGCTAATTTTATGCGCAAAGATAGCGACAAAGGAAATTCGTGGCTGATTCGGATCATAGTTTTGCTCGGCTGCGTAGCTGTTGTATTTATTTTTTTGGCAATTTCCAAGGAAACTTATCGAAAAAAACAAGTTCAGGATGAAATTTCCAAATTAGAGGTTGAAGCTAGAAAAATCCAAGGGGACAATATGCATCTAGCAGATAAGATTAGTTATCTTGAAGGGCGAGACTATCAGGAAAAGGAAATAAGGGATAAGCTAAATTTGCAAGATCCCAAAGAGAATGTAGTAATCATTGATTCTGGCTTGACTCCGAAAATTGCCAGTATGGAGGCAGTCACTGTTCCAGCTCAGGAAGTACTAGTCAAATCGTCTAACCCGCAAAAATGGTGGAACTATTTTTTTAAGTACTAAGCTTATGTTAAAAATAGAAATTGAAAAGAAAATTAAGCCGCTAACCATCGCTATCGGACTAGTGATTTTTTTCGTTGTCTATCTGCTGTTCATCGCAATTTTGATTTATGGCTTCAATGTCTCTAATAAGTTAACGCGGAAAACAGCACAGATCATTCCCTATCCAGCAGCTAGCTGGGGGACTACATGCATAACCGAAAATAAATTGAAAAGTCAGCTTGACTCAGCTCGGATGTTTTATGAGAATCAGGATTTCTCTGATCTTGGTATGCGCGTGGATTTTGCGACAGAAGATGGAAAAAAGAGATTAAAAATTAAAGAAAAGAATGTACTTAATAAACTAATTGAAAATAAACTAATTGAAAACGAGGCGAAAAAACGCGGTATCGTGATAAATCCCGAAGACATCTCGCAAGCCGTTTCTCGGAAGATGCAAGAATATGGAAGTGAGGAATATCTTAGAAATAATTTAACACGCTTATACGGTTGGACGATTGCGGATTTTGAGGATAATATCGTTAAGCCAGATATGTACAAGGAAAAGTTATTTGCCGATATTCAGGAAAATGATAAAACGCGAGCAGAGGCTAAAAAGAAAATTAATCTAGCTTTGGGAGAATTGAGTACTAAGAAAGATTTCACTGCTGTTGCCGAAAAATACTCTGAAGGCGAGAGTGCGAAAAGCAAGGGAGAGTTGGGTTGGTTTGGCAGGTTGGAAATGTTGCCAGAAATTGCCATGACCATATTTAACTTAAAAAAGGGTGAGAGAAGCGATGTGATTGAAAGCTCACTGGGATTTCATATTATTTTAGTAGAAGACAAAAAGACTGAGGATGGCGCAGATAAGGTTCAGCTAAAGCAAATCTTTGTTAGAGCGAACAATTTTGCAGACTGGTTAGATACGCATGTTAAAAGTTTTGATATTCATATTTATTCAAAAGATATGTATTGGAATAAGGCTGATGGACAGGTTGATTTCAAAAATGCAGATTTGAAAAATTTTGAAAACAATCTGGAAACAAACTCTCCTGGTGATATTTCCGTTTTATTTTAGTTAATTAATTTTTTTAAAATAATTCCAAAGTGAGCTTAAAAAAATAAAAGCAACTTTCGGAAAATAATAGTATGGCAAAAGCAATAGTTAGCGAAGACCTTTGCATCGGTTGTGGGACATGTGAGTCTCTTTGTCCGAGCGTCTTTAAGATCGAAGACGGAAAATCAAAAGTTATTTCTGATGATTGTGGTGATTGTGATTGTCAAAGCGTGATTGATAGCTGCCCAGTAAGCGCGATTTCAATCGAGTAATTGTTTCTGCTGGAAGCTTTTTTCTGTTCTTTTTTAACTACCTTAAAAAAGAACAGGTGGAATAAATTCAAAAAAATGATCTAATCTATTTCAATTAAGTGCAAGATATGGTATTTAATTGAAATAAAAAATATATATGGATAATTTAGATATTACCCCCGGTGTGCCACAAGGGGAAAGTAAGGTGGCGATAAAAAAAAGAAATTATAAACATTCTATTTTCTTTTTTGCTTCAATGATGCTCATGACTATTCTTGTTTCTTCGCTTTTCGGGGCATTTTTTGGATTCGTAGCGGGTGGATTTGGTCAGAAAATATTCACCCAGATCTCGGAGAGATTTCCCGGAATCTTTAAGCTGGACAATGGTCAATCAGCAGTGACCAAAGTTAATCCGGTTATGTCTCGAGAAAAGATTGTCGAAGAGGACCCTGCTGTTATTGACGTGGTGGAAAAAAGCACTTCCGCCGTGGTTAGTATTATTATCAGCAAGGATATGCCAAAAATTCAAAACTTCAGTCCTTTTGATTTTTTCAATAATCCAGATTTTTTCAATAATTCTCCTGATCAAAATAATCCGCAGGATAACTCGGGAAGTAACACTAAAAAAGAGAAAATTGGCGCGGGGACTGGTTTTATTATAACAACCGATGGAATGATTGTAACAAATAAGCATGTTGTTTCTGATGCTGCAGCTGAGTATACCGTTCTGACGAATGATGGCAAGGAACACTCCGCTAAGGTTTTGGCGCGTGATCCAATGAATGATATCGCAGTTATAAAAATTGATGGAGCAAATTATCCAACACTAAATTTTGGTGATTCTGATGGATTAAAAATCGGTCAAACGACCATTGCGATTGGTAATTCACTTGGCGAGTTTTCTAATACTGTTAGTAAGGGAATCATATCTGGGTTAGGAAGAAATCTGACGGCAGGAGGAGGAATGGGCGACAGCGAAAAATTAACAAATATCATCCAAACTGACGCAGCAATTAATCCTGGAAACTCTGGTGGTCCACTTCTCGATATTCATGGTCAGGTAATCGGAATAAACGTAGCGATTGCTCAAGGAGCACAAAATGTTGGTTTTGCGCTTCCAGCTGCCCAGGTAAAGAAAATTACAGAACAAGTCAAGACAACAGGCAAGATCTCCACGCCCTATTTGGGTGTCCGCTATATCCCGATTGACAAGGCTTTGCAAAAACAAATCAATTTGCAATTTAACTATGGAGTGATGATTTTACGCGGACAGTCAGTACGAGATTTCGCAGTTATTCCCGGCTCACCAGCAGATAAGGCAGGGCTTGTGGAAAATGACGTAATTTTGGAATTAAATGGAACAAAGATTGACGAGAATAATACCCTCATAGATCTTTTGACTAAATTTAATGTTGGCGATGAGATAATCTTGAAAATTTGGCATAAGGGTGAGACAAAGGAGGTTAAGCTTAAATTAGAGGAAAGGAATTAATATTTATGGATCTTAATAGGTTTACAACAAAAGCGCAGGCCATACTCCAAAATGCACAAGAGTTGGCAATCATAAACAACCAACAACAAGTTGATGTTTTTCATTTACTTTTTGCGCTCTTAGATCAAGAGGATTCTATTATTCCCGTGATCTTGAAAAAAATGGAGTTGGATGAAGAAAAGATAAAGTATGACATAACAAAGGAAATTGAGAAATATCCGCATAATCCACCTCAGGGGATAAAGCAAATATTTATTGCTCCGGAGGTTGTGCTGGTATTGAATAATGCGGAGATTGAAGCGCGGAAAAATAGTGACGAATACGTTTCAACAGAACATCTTCTACTTTCATTTCTGGCAACAAAAGGAGCGATTCGAGATTTTCTCACGGCGCACGGAATTAACTATGAGCACATTTTGAAAATCACAAAAGAATTACGTGGTTCTCAAAAAATCGATTCGCCTGATCCGGAAAATAGGTTGCAAGCGGTAAAAAAATTTACAATTGATTTGACTCAGTTAGCAAGGGACAATATGCTTGATCCTGTGATTGGTCGAGATGATGAAATTAGAAGGGTAATGCAAGTGCTTAGTAGGCGGACAAAAAATAACCCAGTTCTAATCGGAGAAGCGGGGACGGGAAAGACCGCCATTGCGGAAGGATTGGCACAAAGAATTGCAGATGGTGACGTGCCAGAAACCCTAAAAAATAAATCGCTCATGTCCCTAGATCTTGGATCATTAATTGCTGGTACAAAATTTCGTGGTGAATTCGAGGAAAGACTCAAGGCAATAATTAACGAGATTGATCGTGAGTCCGGGAAATACATCCTATTTATCGATGAACTTCATACTTTGGTTGGTGCTGGCGCAATTGAGGGCGCAATGGATGCCTCTAATATGCTTAAACCCGCTCTAGCGAGAGGCAAGTTGCGTATGATAGGAGCAACTACAACAAAGGAATATCAAAAATATATCGAAAAGGATGCGGCCTTCGAAAGAAGGTTTCAGCCGATTGTTGTGGGCGAGCCATCAATTGAAGATTCGATAGCAATTCTGAGAGGACTTAAGGAAAAATATGAGGTTCATCATGGTGTGAAAATTACTGACGCTGCCATTCAAGAGGCAGTAAAACTATCCGATCGTTATATTACCGATCGCTATCTTCCCGACAAAGCAGTGGACTTGATTGATGAGGCGACAAGCGCACTGCGCATGGAAATTGATTCAATGCCCGCAGAAATTGATTCAACCGAGCGGCTTTTACGAAGAATGGAGATTGAAAAAAAGGCATTAGAAAGAGAGAACAACCCAGATGCCAAGAAAAAAATTCGAGAGTTGAATCGTAAGTTGGCGGAAATACGAGAACAAGAAGGGAAAGTTTTATTACAATGGAAAGCAGAAAAAGAATTAATTACCAATATTCGAAAACATTCCATCGAGATTGACAGACTAAAATCTGCAGCAGAAATTGCGGAACGAAAAATGGAGCTAGATAAGGTAGCGGAGATTCGCTATGGAAAAATCCCTGAATTAGAAAAGAGGGTGCTTTTGGAAAAAAAGAAATTAGATGTGTTGCAAGATAAAGGTGCGATTCTTAATGAAGAGGTAACCGAGGAAGACATTGCTAAGGTAGTTTCTCGCTGGACAGGAATTCCTGTTTCAAAAATTATTGAGAATGAAGCTCAGAAGTTAATCAATATGGAAGAGGTTATCGGCAAACGAGTTGTGGGTCAGGCTGATGCAATTTCTGCTGTTGCTAACGCAATTAGGCGTTCACGTTCCGGTATCGTGGAGGGGAAAAGGCCAATTGGATCATTTATTTTTCTTGGACCGACCGGAGTTGGAAAAACGGAATTAGCCAAGGCCTTGGCGGAGTTTCTTTTTAATGATGAAAAGGCGATTGTTCGGGTGGACATGGGAGAATATATGGAATCGCATAGCACCTCGAAATTAATTGGTTCACCGCCTGGCTATGTCGGCTATGAAGAAGGAGGGCAATTAACTGAAATTGTTCGCCGAAAACCATATTCTGTCATCTTGTTTGATGAGATAGAAAAAGCCAATCAACAAGTGTTTAATATCCTGCTTCAGGTTCTTGATGAAGGACATCTTACTGATGCAAAGGGCAGGCGAGTGAATTTCAAAAATACTGTGATTATCATGACTTCCAATCTCGGATCAGAGATTATCCATAAGAAAAATCTTGGTTTTCGCGAGGAAAGAGATGATGATGTGTTGGCTGAATCTGATATGCGACAACGTGTCTTGGTTGCACTCAAGGAGAGCTTTAAGTCGGAATTTTTAAATCGGATGGATGAAGTTATCATTTTTCATCCGATTGATCGTAAGATGCTGCGGCAGATTGTTGATTTGCAATTAGCTCAAATTGAAAAAAGACTAGAGGAAAAAAAGATCAAGCTAAGGTTGACGCCTTCCGCAAAAGAATATTTAAGTAAAAAAGGTTACGACACTGCTTATGGCGCGCGACCTCTGAAACGTCTCATTCAGACAGAAATAATGAATGAATTGGCGCGGATGATCATAGAAAATAAGATTAAAGAGGGGAGTAGAATCAAGATCGACTCAAAAAACGATAAACTTATCTTTGAAATCGCGTAAAATATATGTTTTTAAAGCTACGTCCATTTTTCTATAGCCTTGTCTTTTTTCTCGGCTTAGAATTCATTATTTACATTCGCAATAGTCCAAATCTTGTTTTGTTGGCAATCCTCGTCCTTCTAATTTTGTCTCTATGGGAAGGGAGATTAATCGGTGAAAAATGGAGATTTTCCATTTTGCCAATATTTTTCACACTCTCTTCCGCCTCTTTGCTATATCTAATAACCCTCGCCTATGAACAACAGATTTTCATTGTACTTGCGTCCGCAATGAATTACTTGGCACTATTTGGCGCTTATCGCCTCAGAAAATATGAAAAGGACCAAACAGCAAAAGGCATGAATATGGCAGCATCGTCCGCTACGATTTTCTTCACCTATGCCAGTGCCTATGGACTATATTTGAATTTTCTCGTTCCGCTATATGTCCTAATGTTGGTATATTTTTTTAGCACCCTTTTGGTAAGCTATCAATATTTTTCTATTGTTAAAAATGATGGGAAAAAACTGGTGATGGTGTATAGCTTTCTCCTTGGCCTAGCAATGACGGAGATAGTTTGGGCGATGAATTTTTGGCCTTTTGGGTATTTGACCACAGGGGTAATTGCGCTTATACTTTACTATATGCTGTGGAGTATCGTTCAAGGCTATTTTTTGAACATGTTAAGTCAAAAAAGAGCCATAATGAACGTGCTATTTTTTTCTATTTTGATTTTAATGGTTCTTTTGACTTCAAAGTGGATTCCAGTTATTTAATTGATAAAATACGTAACTTATATTTATGAGTAAAACTAAGGAGGTTTTGATTATCCTTGTGATTATTATGGTGGGTGGGTTGAGCGGCATAATCGCTAATCGCTATATTTTTCCACGCTTAGCCATGACGAAGTTTTTTGGCAAGTATGATTTCATCAAAAAATCGACTGAAAATGTTACGGTAATTAATAAGACTGAGCAAGTATTTATCAAAGAAGACTCTTCGATAAACAAGATTGTCAGTCAAGTAACCTCGTCAGTGGTAAATATCACATCCTACGCTGCGCCTGAAAAAAACGCTCTATCTGGAAAAAATGCTACTACTGCAACACAACTAGTGATAAAAAGCGGCACCGGATTGATCGTGGCAAGTGATGGCTTGATCGTTACCTACGCCAGCGCAATTATTCCGGAAAATGCTAAATATAAAGTAATAGTGAGTGATAAAAATATTTATGATGCAACGCTCATTGAAATTGATTCATATAGTAACTTAGCTTTTCTAAAGATCAATGCCAGCAATCTTTCCGTTGCTTCCTTTGCAAACTCAGACGAAGCGAAGCCTGGAGAAAAAATTATTGCGATTGGAAATGACTCACCAGTAAGTGCTCCGTTTTTCGCAGCTGGAATACTAAGTAGCTTCAATCCGTCGTATAATTTGTCAGAAAAAACAATTGCTTCATCGGAAAAATTAGAGGGAGTTTTTGAGATTGATAATTCTCGACAGAATCGTTACCTTGGTGGCCCAGTAGTGGATTACTCGGGTCAAATTATCGGCATCACGGGATTGGTACATAGAGATAATGCGGATAGCTTTTTCCAAATTCCTTCTAACAAAGTAAAACTCGTAATAGAGAAGGAGCTGCGGAAAGAATTGAGTATGAACTTATTGCTGGGCGTATATTATGTTTCTATCGATAAAGCATATGCTTTGATTAATAATTTGCCGAGTGAGACGGGAGCGCAAATCTATTCTCCTTCTGGTCAACAGGGACTCTCAGTCATAGCTAATTCTCCAGCGGATATTGCTGGACTGAAGATTAATGATATTATTACGGAAGTTTCTGGAGAAAAGATTGCAGTTGAAAAATCACTTCCAGACCTGCTCTACAAGCATAAGAAAGGTGAAGAAATTGAACTTACTGTTTTAAGAAATTCACAGGAATTGAAAATAAAGATTCAAATGTAGGCTCCCAAGAGTATGCAAATTAAAAAACAATACCACACAATATTATTACTCGTCGCTGTTCTGATCATATATTTCTCCTTTGGACTCACGCATCTGACTAAGTTTGTCTCATTTGATGAACATTATTGGCTGTATAATTCTGATGATGACCGAATCCATCAGTATTGGAACGCGATTTTAAGCGGGGACTGGAAGGACACGCGAATCAATGATAAGCCCGGTATTACGTTGGCCTACACATCAGGAATTGCGCTGCTTTTTAATAATGAGTCTTCCCGAGGGCATGTTCTCTATACAGACAAAACAGTAAAAATTTTTGATCCGGAGGTCACTGAAAAGATAAATTTACTTTTTCGCTTGCCAATCCTGATAATAACGGGTCTTTTTTCTTTTTTCTTTTTCTGGATTTTAAAAAGAATTACTGGAAATGAGTGGTTAGCACTTTTGGTAGTTGCTTTGACCTACTTGTCTCCCGTGATTATTGGAATCTCGCAAATAGTTAATCCGGATTCAATGTTTTGGCTCTTTTCTTTTGCTTCAATGCTTTCTTATGTCGCCTGGCTGAAAATATTTGAAAAAAAATATTTCTGGATGACGCTAGTCTTTTTTGGTCTTTCGATGGCAAGCAAGTATGTTAGCATCATCTTGATTCCATTTTTTCTTTTCATGTTTTCCGCGTTCTACCTCTTCGAGTTCTCTGCTTGGAAGGACAAGCGTGAGGTTTTGAAGAAAATCGTTTTTCGAAATAGTCTTGCCTACATCGGAATTATTGCCGGAGGTTTTTTGATTTTTGCGCTAATGATGCCGGCCGTCTTTGTTGAACCTAAATATTTCTATGAAGGAACGATTGGATTTCCGGGAATGGCGCCAATTTTTTGGTTATGCATGCTCGTAAATGCTGCCATTGCTGCTGATGCCTACTTTAACAAAAATCGCATATTGCATTTTGCATTGGAAAAGTTGCAAATTGTTAAAAAAGTCGCGCCCAAGCTAATAGCCTTCGCCCTCCTTTCAAGCATCGCCTTTGTACTTATCAATTGGATGCTTCGTCATCGCTTAATTGATCTTTCGGATGTTTCGTTTGACATGAAGAGGAGACCTGAATTTGGAAATCTACCTTACGCCTATCGATTTGTCATGGAAGCTGTGCCACTCGCTTTTGCCTCATTGCCGCTAGTTCTTTTTTCTATGCTGTATTTGTGGTCCAAATCTATTTTTCAAAAAGTAAAACATGATTATTTGGCATTTATATTTTCAGCTTTTATTGCAATTTTCTATCTTGCTGTGATTGAAGAAGGATTAGTTTTGACAATTCGCTACAGCATCATCCTATATCCTATTTCCGCCTTGCTTGCAGCAATCGCTCTTGATAATTTTTTCAAAGCGTGGCAGGAAGGAGAAGGGGATGGGCGGAAATTTTTGCTTTTTATCGCGTTCCTTTTTTCCATCATTTTACTGCTATTTGGAGCGTCTTCATTTGAACAAGCCAAGATAATCAGTGAAGCTAATTTGCGGATTTTTTATAATTTCCACAGAGTAATTTTCGCCTTGATTGTTCTTGTGGTTGTAGCCATATCAACTAGAGTTGTTTACGCGTTTATCTCTTGGAAGAAATTGCGCCAATTGTCATATTTGGGAATCTTTCTTCTGGTGATCAGCTCAAGTTTTATTAGTGTTTGGCTTATAAAACCGTATTATTTTAGCTATAGCAATGAGCTGCTGCCAAAAAAATACATAATTACAAGTGGCTGGGGCTATGGTGGCTATGAGGTAGCAAAGACCATGAACGCCTTACCCGATGCTAAAAATACCACCGTCTGGGCCGATTCTTATGGATTTTGTGAGTTTTATGTGGGAAAATGTATTCATAAAACAAAGATAAGAACAGATATTTATCCGATTGATTACTTTTATTCAACATTGCAAAGTCAGTTGCGCCCAGAATATATTGGCACTCCTTATCGAGAAGACGGAAAAGCGATAGCTAATATTGAAATTGATGGTCGCTACAAAAACTATGTCAGAATATTTAAGGCCAAAAAGGTGATACAAGAAAATATCGTCAACGAATAATATATGAATAGAGAAAGTGACAAAATTATAATTTCCGCAGATGACTTCGGCATTAGCCGCTTGGCGAGTGAGAATATCATGAAGCTTGTTAATCAAGGAAAAGTGGATCGAGTAGAAGTCATGATGAGTAGAAACATCACACTTTCTCAAGTTGAAGCGCTTTTAGCGTCCAATGTCAAAATTGATATTCATTTACACTTAGTTAAGGATGAATTGGATTATTGGCAGGAACACGCAAGAAAAATTGAAGATGGAGCAGTCGTGCGAGGTATGAAGTTTATGCTGAAATACGCAACTGGGATTATGAGTGCAAAAAATATTGAGAAAGAATGGCAACGACAAATTGAAGAATTCGTAAAAATTTTTGGAAAAGCGCCAGATGGTGCCAGCTCTCATGAACACATTCATTTTTTTCCACCTTATTTAGGATGCCTGCTTAGACTCTGCAGGAAATTTGAGATAAATTACGTCCGTTTTGGAACAGCGAGCTCAAAAGATTATTCCTCAATTTCAAAAATATTAAATTGGCTGAGAAAAAAGAGTTTGAAAAAGTTTACTCAGACGGGACTGTGCTCAACAGATTACCTGATTAGCTATGACTGGGCTAATGATTTAAATCTAATTTTAAGTCAATGCAATAAGAATCTTTCAAAAGAAATTGTTTTCCACCCAGAAAAAGACCATGAATTTAATGTTTTGGCTGATTTTGAAAAATAGAATTTCATTAAATAATATCTCATACCTAGCATATGCTAAAAAAATTTATTTCAGAAAAGATGGGAAAAGCTGGAGGAGTTATTGTACTATTATGCATCTCGCTCGGGCTTTATTTTTCTTTCGGTTTTTATCATATATCAAAATTTGAAACGGCAGATGAGCATTTCTGGATCTATGACGCAACAGCTGGCAGAATCCACGATTATTGGAGCGCCGTAGCCAGAAAAGATTGGCCCAGTACAAGAATTAATGATAAGCCAGGTGTAATGCTGGCCTATGTCAGCGGAATCGGAATTCTATTTGAAAATAATTTGCAAAATCGCATTGTCGAGCCCGGCAAATATGCGAGCGCATTTACCTCTGCGGAAACTGAAAAAATTAACCTAGCTTTTCGCTTGCCCCTCTTGATTTTCAATGGACTGTTCTCCCTGTTTGTCTTTTGGGCAATAAAGCGTCTCACTGAAAATAGATGGCTAGCACTAGCAGCCGTAACACTGATTCTGCTAAACCCGATTATCGTCGGAGTATCACAAATCATTAATCCCGATTCACTTTTATGGATTTTTTCTTTTTCTTCACTAATTTCACTCCTGAATTATCTCAAATATGGAAACAAAAGGGATGCGATTTTGTGTTCGATGCTATTTGGCTTTGCGCTCTTGAGTAAATATTCGGCCGTTATCTTTATTCCTTTTTTCTTCATGATCACCCTGATTCATCTTTCTCAAAAAGATAATCAAGCGGATTTTGCGAAAAACGCCAAAGAAAAAATGCTTGCGTACATATTAATTCTCCTAGGCGCTTTTCTCCATTTCGCAGTGCTTATGCCGGCCGTAATTATCAACCCTCAGTTTTTTTATTATGGAACGATCGGCTTTAAAGGTATGGCACCAATTTTTTGGTCTATAGTGGCTACGGATTTGTTGATTTATCTTGATGCATATTTCTTGAAATCAAAATGTTTTTTCCTTTTATTGCGACAACTCAATAGGATTTTACCATTTTTAATGAAGCTAGCTTATTTCATGCTTTCATTGTTGTTTTGTTTAGTTATCATAAATTGGTCGGTGGGGGATAACTTCTTGGGGATTAAGGGGATCAATTTTGACGCAGGACATGACTATCCATTTCAGCGCCAAGATTTTTTTGATAAATTATTCCTAGAGATCTATCCATTGGTTTTTTCCCTAACCCCACTGATCCTACTTTTGGTGGTTGCCCTGTGGATCAAGGGAATATTTGGAAAATTGAAATACCCGCTGATTGTTTTTTCCACGTCTTCTTTTTTAATTGTTTTTTATGCAGCGGTACTAAAGCAAGATCTTCTAGTTAACATCCGCTATAGTGTCATGCTCTATCCACTTATCATGCTAATCGCCGCTTTTTCCCTTGATGAGTTTCTTTTGGATCGAATGAAACGTTCGCATAAATTCATTACCATTCTGATTATTATTGGCGCAAGTAGTGTGAGTCTTTGGCTTATTAAGCCGTATTATTTTAATTATACTAACGATTTGTTACCAAAAAATAGAATCATTACGGGCGCATGGGGGTATGGCGGTTATGAAGCAGCTCAAGTTTTAAATGCTCTGCCCAATTCCAAAGAACTGAAAATCTGGACGGACTATTGGGGAGTTTGCTATTTTTTCGATGGAATTTGTATTCAAGCGTCTGGCTATAATAATTATATGGGAAAATCGGAGGAGAATACTATCGACTACTATGTTATGACCAGAAGAGGTGAGATGGCAAATAATAAAATATGGCGAATGCTTCGAAAGGACTTGAAGGGAGATCCTATCTGGAATTTAAATATTGATGATAGGCCCAAAAATTTTATCCGTATCTATAAGGCAAAATAAAAAACAACCAGCGTGATGCTGGTTGCTGACGAAACTCTACTATCAGATTTTCTTATTCAAACGATTTATAAATCTCTTTTTTGTTGTTACTCTCATCCGAAATTTCCAAAATAATTCGCTCTCCCACCTTTGAGTCATTGCTTGATAGGGGGATGGTGCTCTTTTGTCCTGCTGAGACAGTAACGTCCGCCTCTCTAAGTGGCAAATCATTATCCCTCACTTTCTCTTTCCAATGAAATTTCTTTGTTTTCCCTGTGTTTTTTATCGTGAAAGTTAAATCTTGTGATTGAGGATTTTCAAAATAAACCGTCCACCAACTGTTTTTGCCAGCTGGATCTACTTGCTTGCGTTCTTCGTGTCCAAGAAAAATAAAGCTTACCAGTAGGAATATTGTAACAGAAAGAATGATGATTTTTTCGTTTTTCATATTAGTTCTTGCGGTAATAAACATTTATTTTATCGTTAGAATACACCTGCCAGAAATTATTTAACTTTTGAAATTGCATGCTATCGTTAAGCTTATCCACCATCACAAAGTTAGTGCCAAGGTCTTCAAAGCATTTTCTTCCAAGTTCACCACCAGGACTAGAAATCATATCGCGCGTGCAAAATTCATGTTTATCGACACCATTCTCATATCGCTCAAAATTAGCCCGATAACTTGGAAAATAGTAGTCTCGCATGAAAAACAGCTTTATCCATGAGTCAGCGAAGAGATAGACGTGATCTGACGCCAGAAGGTCGCTAGGCTCCATTTTTGAAGCCAAGTAGCGACCAGTTTCGAGTGTTAGTTGAACGTTTTGATTGTTACTATTCTTCCTTAGGAAATCTGAGTTACCCTCAAATCCATTGGCAAAAATAAAGATGAGCATTGCGGAAAAAGCACTGAAAATCAACATTTGGCCAGAAAGAGTGCGATGCTTCTTTGAAAATTTTTCCCGATCAAAAAGAGAGATGAATGAAAATGCGCCAAGGAGGGCAAAGGGATAAACACCATAATTCGCCACTCGTCCAGAGGGAATGGAAATTCCCACTAGATTGGGCGCGAGAGAAATAAGAGTGATTGCTGCTACCCAACTAATCAGAAGGAGTGATGAGAATCGGAAAGGATTTTTTTTGTAATAAAATAAAAATAAAATAGTAT
>JBAXPY010000030.1:0-14064 GCA_037132035.1 Candidatus Moraniibacteriota bacterium
AATTAAATATAAAAACAAACTTACTTGTCAAAAATAATCCTAACTTGAACAATTCTACAATCCAATATGGATTTAAGACTGGATTCCCGCCTCCGCGGGAATGACAACAAGAGAACTGGCTTACTCCTGACACTTCTCACAATAAAATACACTTCTTTGCGCCATCTTTTTACGCAAAACTAATCCACCGCATTTGGCAGGACAAGGCAACTTATCTCGACGATAAACTTTAAGCATTTCCTGAAAATGTCCCGGCGCACCAGAAGAATCACGATAATCGCTGTCTGATGTACCACGTAACTTGATTGCTAGTTTTAAAATTCTCAATGTATGGGAAAAAATCCTCTTGCGCTCGTCTTTTTTGAGGCTTTCATTTTTTCTTTCCGGTAGAACACCGGCTGCAAAAAGAATTTCACTGCGATAAATGTTGCCGATGCCGGAAATTAGGCTTTGGTCGAGCAGAAAAATTCCGATTGGCATTTTTGACTTGGAATATAGCAACTCATTGAATTTAGTCAATGTGAATCCCTTACTCATTGCGTCAATTCCGATTTTCTTGTTTGCTAGGTATTCGGGAACTTTTTCGGTGTCAAGAAGCGTAATGGTGGCGAATTTTCGTAGGTCGGAAAATTCTAATGTTTTGTTTTTTTCTAAATGCCAGATATGGTGGATGTATTGATTGACTTTGTCCTTAAAATAATCTTGGTTTAGTTTTTTTTTGCTTTTCGTATCTTGCTCTTTGACTAGAAGATGGCCCGTCATTCGCAAATGGATATGTAAGGATTTTCCGCTAGAAAGATGGAGAAGGATATTTTTCCCAATTCGCTCAGCTACGAGGATTTTTCTACCCTTCATTTCGCGTTTAAATCTTAAAAGCGATGCGTTTTTTATGGCCGAGGGAAAGTCGGACCAAAACTTCATAATCACCAATCCCTTGATTTTTTGATTAAGATCAGTTATAATAGTTTCTACCTCAGGTAGCTCTGGCATAGTGAAGAATTATTATTTATATTGTAGATTAACATAAAAAGACTGTTATTGCCAATAGAGGGTCTAACAAAAGGAGGGTAAATTAATGAAAAACAATTTTGTTGTACTAGGGGATGAGCAGGGAGTGCTTTCTGTTCTGTCTGTGGGAACACGGTCCAACGAAGATAGTATTGAGTTTTTTCAAACAGAAGGAATTAATAAAAAATTAATTAAATTTTTTTCTATTGATTCTGATGGTCAAGACCAAGAACTCGGGTTGGCATTGGAATCTTTCTTGGTGACAATGCACCATGTTCTAATGCAAAAGGCACTGGAACATGTTATGACGATTGTTGCCAATCTCGTCGCCGAAAAGTAAGTAAAACCTCATTGCCAAATGGCAATGAGGTTTTTTATTATTGAAAGAGGTATATGCGGTTAGCAGCTTGTTTTTTCCGGAATCATATTCCACATGGTTTTGTGAATACTTAAAAGACTTTCGTAAATCTTTTGACTTTCAATGATCAGCCCAAATTGTTCATCAAAAGACATAATGCCGACCTTATTATTGCCATAGAGATTGATGCTGATTGTTATTTTGAAAAACGTCGGATCGACTGCTTTGAAGCGGCGACATTGCTCGGTGTTTTTTTTGGCGATTTCTTTGAATTGTTCTGTGTCTGGGTGAATGCTATTGACCCAGACTTTATTTTTTATTCGAGTGGCAATGAAAACATCATTGACCCATTGAACATCAAAATTTGAGAGATAGGTCTCTGAATACCAAGAATAGGTTTCCTTGACTGGGCTATTGGCGATAGCTCGGAATATTTCTTTCATACCTTCTTCTCCGTCGAAAAAACGAATAACAGGCTTCTTATCAATTAGATTAGTAATTGAGAGTAATTGTGGCATTAATCGGTCCACAGCTTCTAATTTTTCAGTTAAATTACTTTTAATTTTTTGTGGATTTTCAGCATAATAAAAAGCTTTATTTTTTCTTCTTGAGTGGCTAATTAAGCCTTTTTTTGCCAAAGATTCCACAGCCAGATAAACAGTGGTCCTTTTGACGCCGGATTTTTTGGAAAGTCGTTCAACGCTGGTTTCTTCCAGCTCCAAGGCGGCCAAATAAACCTTAGCTTCGTTGGCAGAGAGATCTAAATTTTCTAAGTCATGAAATAGCATAATTTTGGGATTATTTGTTATTTTGTCATCAAAAATGACAACAAATATAGTCTAGCATAGAGGCTTAATTGAAGCAAATATAGCGCTATAGGAAAAAAGTATATCCATAATCTATGGACAATTTGACAATTTTCTAGTATACTACGCTGTTAAGATAAATTGTCCAAAGGATCCAGGCAAAATCTTAGCCAAAATAATTATTAAGCCAAAAACCTATGCAAATGATCTTGAACAGCGGAATGCGGATTGATGATCCTCCGGATATGTCGGAAAAAACCAGAAAATATCTTAATCAGTTCTGGCACTTTCCTTCCAAGGAGGATGTGATAAAAGAAAAAGATAAGCACTATAACTTTGAATGCAAGAGAGAATGGCAAAGAAGAGATGATCAGACTGAAAATGAAATTAATCCGTAGATTCTAGTGGAAGATAGAAAGCACTTCTGTCTTCCCTAGAGTTTATCTAGGTCTAGATGGCTCGCAGTTACTTGAAAACAGAATAATTCGACCAAGGCTCGCATTTGCATAGTGCGGATTCATTTGGGAGTTATTTTGGCTGAGAAAACATTGTCGCCTGTATCGGTGGGATAGAAATGGAGCAGGGGGGAAAATGGGAAACAGAGAGGATGTGAGTAGGATGAATAGTCCAGAGTATTCAGCTTACTGTAGTTATTGGGTTAATTCTAATAACTCTTATTCAAAGAAAAGTAATAATAAGGACGAAGAGCCATGGCACCTGAGGGGCTATGATAGGGATGACCCCTATACGCGTCACCTCAAGGGGGAGGATTAATAACAGGCTTGAGGCAATCAAGTGAGAATCATCACAATTTATTCGTTCCATTTAATTAATATAAGGAGGTGGTCATGAAAAAAATGAAAATTATTATTGTTGATGACAAGAAAGAGAATATTGCCGCCGCAAAAGTTGCTGCGGAAAAGTTTGGTCTTTGCGATGTTACGTATGCCTCTAGTGCCAAAGAAGTGATGGAGATTATCGTGACAGTGTATGAAACCGAAAAGACTTTTTTTGATCTCGTGATTAGCGATCTTGAGATGGAGGAAGAAGAAAGTGGGATGAGGGTTATGATTAAAAGCGCTGAATATCTTGCGCTGGCCATTATTGTTACTGGACGGGAAAAGGGAGGGCACGGTCACGGACCAAGCACGAAAATTCAACCGACGGGAAGGGTGGTTGATGGTAGAAAGGATGATTGTTGCGTTTGGGAAAAGGTTTTTCATGAAATCGAGAAAACCTGCACAGAAGAGCCCTATAAGCAAATTCTTGAATCGCTACAAAGCTACAAGAAATTCGTCACCAGGCCGTCTAGCGAAATTGGCAAGCTGGTGTTGACCGATTATGGCGTATACTTCAAGCGCTATTAGAATCTACGAAGAATACGATTTTTAAAAGGGAACCGTCCATCACGACCGTTCCCTTTTTTCTATGTTCAAAATCTATTTTTTTGCCATCTTCCAAAGTAAATCAAAATAGGATAGATAGGATTTGCGAAAATCTTCGTTTTTTATTTCAATGCAAAACATATCTTCACCACTGCCTGTGCCATAGGAATTGAGGGTGATGGAATCGTGCCAGATGTCAAAAGATGTCGGTGAGGAATAGCCTTCCGGCAAAAAGCGATATTCCGAATTGGCGCGTTTCACGAGCTTCGCTTCTTCGGAGCCGATATTGCCAAAAATCAGCCTTGTTTTAATATTTTTTTTCGTGCGGATGCGATTGCTTCTTTCAAATACGCCGGATTTCTGCATCAATTCTTTGAACCGCATTGCTGCGCCAGTGACAACCAGATATTCAGAATTGATTGGCATTAAATCATCTTTTCGCATAATCAATTCGCGATAAGCTTTTGCGCCTTCATAGATCCTGATTTCTTGGCCTTTCTTCTGGCCGACCAATTTTGCATTGATTTCTTCCATCAAATTCTTAGCCACAACTTCTTGTTGCCTAATGTTATCCAAAATATTTTGCGGATTGGCGATGCGAAAAACTAGACGGTTATTTTTAGTGGTTTTCAAGACCATTTTTTTGTTTTCCAATCCATCTAGTGCGTCATAGGCCACTTGTCGATGCATCCCCAGTTTTTTGATTAGGGGGCCAACCGTATTTTCGCCTAATTCTAAGAGCGCGTTATAGATTTTGATTTCATTGGGTGTGAGCCCGAGTTGTTTTAGTTCGTTTTCCATAAAATTATTATTTTTAATACCTCTTCTCCCTCCGGGAGAGGATGTCACGAGTACGTGACAGGTGAGGGTTCTCACTAATGCAGAGAAAATTATCAATTAAATTAAGCCTTTGTGTAATTGAAAGCACCCTCATCCGCCCTTCGGGCACCTTCTCCCGGAGGGAGAAGAGGATATGACTAGGACATTCGTATATTCGTACAAATTCGTAATTCGTAGAGATCCTGCGCAAAATGTCCACTATCGATTACTGTCATTCTCAAACTGACCATATTTCAAAAATCCCTTATGTTGGCTTAATTATACATCAGTTTAAAACTTATGTCAACATCGTCGCAATAATACTGTTGACAATAATCGATTTATCTGGTAAGCTTTTGAGTCAAGTTGAGAGAGGGCTCTCGAGGAGACGGGGTAATTTAACCTTATTGTTGAGCCAAGATATTCAAAATAAGCCTTAAAAAGGGCATATGTGAATAGAAAAGCTTTACAATGCTAAGTTTTAAGCTAAAAAACCATGAAAATGTTTTTGAATAATGGAACAGTGATAAATAATGCTCCAATCATGTCAGAAAAGACCCGGAAATATCTTAATCAGTTTTGGCGCTTTCCTTCCAAGGAAGAAACTGAAAAAGAGAAAGAAAAGTATTACATCGTTGAATGTGATAAGAAATGGCAAAAGGGAAATGATTTAGTGGTTGAGCATGATATTTGCATATAGATTCCAGTCGAAGACAGAAAAAGCTTCTGTCTTCCCTGGAGTTTATCTAAATTCTTAGGTAACTCGTAGTAAAAAACGTTTTTGAACATTTAAAATTGGAGGAATGAAGAATGCAGATTGAGTCAGTGACTTTTTTTGGTGGAGCGAACCTGCAGGTTGGTTCGGTGGCATATTCAGCTCTTGAGAATCTGGGTAAGCAACTGGCAGTCGTCAATGATGTCAAAATTGTTACCGGCGCCCTGGGTGGCGCGATGGAAGCTCCAGCAAAAGGAGCATCTTCCGTTGGAGGTAAAACAATCGGCTATACTTTTCTTGGTTTGGGGTGTAATCCCTATATCAAGGAAAAAATAGACTGTTCAACTTTCAGCGAAGAAAAGCTTTTGATGGAGCTCCAGTATGGAGTTCGCCTCGGCCAGTTATTATCTTCAGATGCGTTCATTTTCGCGGAAGGCAACGCGGGGACGCTAACCGAACTTATGGCTGTTATGAATTTTAACGGCCGAGGATGGAAGCCACAGAAGAAGGTGGCGTTTATTGATCCTAATGGAGTTTGGGTCAAGACGCTTGATGCTCTCAAGGAAAATGGGTTTATCAGTGAGAGCGCACTTCTTCCTGTTCGGATTTTCTGCAATCCTGCTTCTCAGGCGCAGGAAATTGTTGAGTGGCTGAATGAAGAAACTGAATAACAATCAAATGTTCTTTTTGAAAGGGGGTGACCACAAAATCGAAGTCTTTGATTGAACCAGATCAAAGACTTCCTTATATGAGAGCTTGAAATGATCGAGCTTTGATATGAGTTAATAATAAATTTAAATAATTATGAAAAAATTACACAGAAAGTCACCAAATAGCCATCTTTTTACTGAAGAGGATTTTCACTTGTGTGAGTTGACGCAAACGTTTAGCGTCAGCAATATTTGGCTGGAAAAAGGCATGCAAAATCAGATTGCAACTTATGATTTAATGATTCGCGATATGCCGAAAAATAGGAGTTTTTTTGTGGCAAGCGGACTGGAAGAATTGGTCAGTCATGTTTTGAAAAATCGTTATTCCAAAGAGGATATTCAATACTTGCAAAAACTGAAAGTGATTACGCCAAAATTTGCCAAGTACCTGAAAAAGTTCAAATTTAGCGGAGACATTTTGGCGATGCCAGAGGGAACTATTTTTTTCCCCGGCGAACCGATTGTGCGCATTACCGGACCAATCATTGAGGGGAATATTATGACCATTCTTCTCATCAATTCGATTGTCAGTAATACTATTTTTACTTCTAAGGTAATCCGACCGCTTATTGCAGCTCAAGGTCGATTAGTGATTGGCCCGGGGATGCTGCGAGCACAAAGTTTTGAATCAGGCATGAAAGCCAGTCGTGCGTCATATATCTGCGGACTAGCACAAAATCTTATGGCGCTTCACAGGAAATATAACCTCCGGCAGTCTGAACCGATGGCTTATTCCTATCATGCGTTCATGAAATCTTTTGATGGTGAAATTGAAGCCATGCGAGCAATGACGGACATCTTCCCAGCTGCCTATTTCATGGTGGATACTTATGATTTTGACGAGGGACTTAAAAATGCGATTCAAGTTGCCAAGGAATTGGAAATGCGTGGTAAACGACTAGCGGGGATAACGATTGATAGCGGAGATTTGGTTGCGCTTTCCAAAAAAGTCCGTCGCGAGCTTAATCGACATGGCTTGCAGTATGTCAAAATTTCGGTGGCCAGCAATTTGGATGAGTATAAAATTGCCAAAATGATGAAGCAGGGAATTGCAGCCGATAGTTTTCTTTGTCAGACGGAAATGATTACCGTAACAGATGAACCAAAATTGGAAGCTATTTTCAAGCTGGCCGAAATTCGTGATGGCAAAACAATTAAGCATATGGCCAAATTGACCCCAGGGAAATTATCACTTCCCGGTCGAAAGCAAGTTTATCGGATCTATGACAAAAAAGGCAAATTTAAAAAAGATATCATCGGATTAGAAAATGAAAAAAATGGTGGCGTGCCGCTACTATTGCCAATAATTCAAAAAGGCAAAGTAGCCTATAAATTCCCAACATTAGATGAAATCGCCCTGCACGTCAAAAACCAGATTCAGAAACTTCCTGAAAACTTGTTGGATGTGACGAAGACGAATCCGTATGAAGTGGGAATCAGTAGGAATGTTTTGAAAATATTGGATGATCTGAGAAAAAAACATCAAAGTCATAATGGATAGTTGCTGTTTGTTGATAGGATAATAAAAACCCAGTACTTTAAAAAAAGGAGAACAGTATGTATAAAAAAGTTATTATCATGGTTATGGCACTATCGTTGGTAATAGTTATACAATCTCAATCGCATGCGGAACAACGGATATTTAAAATATCAGGAGCATTAAAAGATGTAATCTTTGATATTAATAAGTTAGCGTCTAGTCATGCGGCTTTCTATTTTGAAAATGGGGCGATGATTGTTCTTTCTGATATTCCAAAAGAAGGTGTTGTTTTCGAAAAAGGAAAAATGTGTATTATCCGGTATACCTCTTCGACTGAGTTTCGTGATGGAGGTTACGGGTCTGATCATTTTTTAAGTATCGAATATGGGAGTAATTAAGGAGGAAATATGTCAAATGCTAAACAGGACAAAATGTTCGAGGATACTGCCAGAATGTATAATGCTAACGCTCACGAATATGCTGAGGCATCAAGGAGGGAATTGCGAGAGCTCACTCTTCGACCATCATTGGTTAAGCATTTAGGTAATCTTTCCGGGAAAAGAGTGCTCGATCTTGGTTGCGGAACGGGTAATTCCAGCCGCTTAGCTCTTTCGTGCGGAGCGCAGGAAGTGGTTGGGGTAGATTTCTCGGAAAAAGAAATAGTCGCCGCAAAGGGAATGGACAAGGGAAAATCGATCGAGTATTTCGTTCGAAATGCCGCGGATGATTTGAGCGATTTGGGAGAATTTGATTTGGCTACGGCAGTGTTGTCTGTACATTATTGCACTGAACGAGCGATGTTGGAGAAATTATTTTCCAACGTGCAAAAAGTGCTCAAGCTCAATGGAAAATTTCTGGCAGTCGTGGTCCCGTTTTCTTCTTACGATGGTTACGGAGTAAAAATTTCTTCAGTGACCGGTCGAGAAGGCGATCCATCAAATGTTTCATTATCGGATTTTGATGGTAATAAGTTTTTGGACTTCGATGACATCTATTGGAGTTCGGAAACCTACCAGGAAGTCCTGAGAAAACTCGGTTTTTCTGTCGAGTGGCTTCCGTGCATTGTGTTGGAAGAGGGAATTCAAAAATACGGCGAAAATTTCTGGAAGCAGTTTTTAGACAATCCGATTTATAAAATTTTTATCGCGAGATAAGAGAGGAGAAAAAGATTTTTTTGCAGGGAAAATTAAAAGGAGTTGCATAGCGTTGCGACTCCTTTTTTCTATGCTTTCAAAATAGCAGTTTTAATAAAATTAAATTCACCTCATCCTAACCCCCTCCTTATTAAGGAGAGGGGATAATCGGAATTATTTATGCTTAATTACTTTTGATTATTAACAACTTTGATAATAGTACGGTATCATAAAATAGCTATCAACTATTTCTATAACTCTCCCCAATTATCCCCAATTTCAACATTGGCGACTAGTGGAACGCGGAGTGTGTAGGCTTTTCCTAGAATCGTTTTGATTTTTTGTGCCACTTCCTCGGCCAGCTCTTCCTTTACTTCCAAAATAATTTCATCGTGCACTTGGAGAAGCATTGCGACATCAGAATTATTTTCAAATTCTTTCGCCACATGGAGCATGGCGATTTTCATAATGTCTGATGCTAGGCCTTGGATGGGCATGTTGATGGCCATTCTTTCTGCTGCGCTTTGGACTTGAAAATTTGATGCGTTAATTTCAGGGAGATAACGCCTGCGTCCGATTTCTGTTTCGACATAGCCAAATTTTTTGGCAAATTCTTTGGTCTCACGCATGTAATTGGCGACGCCTTGGAATTTTTCAAAATAGGCGTCGATAAATCGTTTAGCATCATCACGCGAGATGCCGGCGCGAGCGGAAAAACCAAATGAGCCCATGCCATAAATAACACCAAAATTAAGCTCCTTGGCGGTGCGGCGGATTTTGTCCGTCACTTGAGAAAGGGTGAGATTATTAATTTCAGCCGCGGTCGCGCGATGGATGTCTTCGCCTTTATGAAAAAGTTCAATCATTTTCTTGTCTTCGCTGACATGAGCGACAACGCGCAAATCAATTTGCGAATAATCAGCGCTAACTAACTTGTAACCAGCTTCCGCCACAAACGCTGTGCGCAAAAGTTGTCCGAGATCAGTGCGGGTGGGAATATTTTGCAAATTTGGATCGGACGAGGAGAGACGACCAGTCGCTGTAACAGCTTGATTGAAAGTGGAATGCAATCGCGAATTTTTGTCGACCATCAGTGGCAATGTGTCGAGATAAGTATTTTTTAGCTTAGTGATCTCACGGTATTCCTCAATTTTTTCAATAATTTTATGCTCGCCGCGCAGTTTGTCTAGTTCTGCGGAAGCGGTTGAGATGATACCGGATTTGCCTTTTTTGATGTTGCCAATAGGCAGCTGCATTTTTTCAAACAAAACTTCTGAGAGTTGTTTTGGCGAAGCAATATTAAACGTCGTGCCAGACATTGAATAAATATTTTCTTCCAGTTTTGCAATGCGCTTGGTGATCGTTTGTGAAATGCCAGAAAAAATCATCGTATTTAATTTAATGCCCTTTATTTCCATTTGTGCTAAAACTCTAGCAAGGGGGATTTCCAATTTGGCGTAAACTTCACTGAGTGTATTTTTTACCGCGTTATTATTTTCAACCTGCTCGGTGCTGATTTTTTCAATTGCCTCTTTATGGATTTTTTTTAGCTTAAAAATGTAATCTGCGACCGCACAATTTTTCTGAGCCATTTCTTGGGCACTTTCAATTTCAAGCCCGAGTTGTCCCTTTTTTGAATCCTCTTTCATTTCTTCTTGCAAAAATTCCGCGACAAGATCTGATAGGGTGATTTTTCTGCCCGGACTGAGGACGTAGCTGCTAAGTAAGATGTCAAAATAGTTTCCGCCCAAATTTATCCCAGCCTTTTGCAAAATCTCAAAATCACTTTTGAGATCAAAGCAAATTTTCTCCGACTGAGGATTTTCTAGGAGTTTTTTTATCTCGGCAAATATTTCTGTATTTTCTAGATCAAAATAAATGGCTCGTCCAGTTTTATAGCTAATAGCAACTCCGGAAAGGGTGCTGGTATGGGCGGTCGCCCCATTAGTTTTTAGCTTTATGGCCAGCTCTTCTTGATTCACTAGGCTTTCAGCGAGTTCTTGAAAGTTACTTTGATTGGCTAGTTCAAACTTAAAGTCTTTTACGCCATCAGTTTTTTTTAAGGCGAAATTACTATCGCTCGTTTTTGTTTCAGGGATATTGCCGAGTAGGCGTTTTTTGAGACTATGAAAATTCAGCTCCGTGAAAAGCGTGACTAGTTTTTCCTTATCGAAATCTTTTGTCACAGACTTTTCCAGATCAAGTGTGACTGGCACCTCTCGGGAAATCGTAGCGAGACCTTTGCTTTGAATCGCAATCAAGCGATCTTTTTCTAACTTTTCGCGCACTGGTTTTTTGATATCTTCCAAGTGGGCATAAACATTTTCCAACGTGCCATAGGCTTTCAAAAGTTCAATAGCGGTTTTTTCACCAATACCTTTTACGCCAGGAATATTATCAGATGGATCACCGCGCAAACCCTTATAATCAATTAATTGTTCCGGGGCGAGTGAGAAGCGTTCAAAAATTTCCGCCTTACCATAGAGCACGGAATCAGTGAGACCTCGGCGCATTGTGTAGACCTTGGTGACATCATCAACCAGTTGCAATGTATCCATGTCCCCAGTAACAATGATAGTTTCTAGTTTCATATGATTTTCTCTCGCTTGTTTTGCGAGCGTGCCAATCACATCGTCTGCTTCAAAACCACTAACAGCATAAATGGGAATGCCAAATGCCTCAGTTACTTCTTTCACGCGAGGAATCTGTGCATAAAGCGCTTCATCAGCTTTCACGCGCGTGGCCTTATAGGCTTCATATTCCAAGTGGCGAAAAGTTGGACCAGCCAAATCGAATGTGGCAATGATGTATTTTGGCTCAAATTTAGCAATAATCGAAAGCAAGGTCGAAGCAAAGCCATAGACCGCGTTCACTAGTTCGCCATTTTTTGTGGTGAAGGGCGGAAGGGCATGATATGACCGATGGATGATGGCATTGCCGTCGATAAGGATGAGTTTTTCGGGTTTGATTTCAGGCATAGTGGTTAAATAAAAAAGCCATTAAAATTTAATGGCTTAATTATAGCAATTGAAACGAAAAAATGCACTATTGATTGCTATTCGCGTTCTTCAATAAATTCTTCTCCTGTCTCCGGGTCGACTCTGTCCAGATATTCTTGCTCTCTTTGTTGTTCTAGGGTAAATCCCTGAGCTTGTTTTTCGCGTAGTTGCGCTAAATCTTCCTCAGTTTTCTTTCTAGCTTTTTCTTCTAGTTGTTTTCTGACTTCGTCAGCTGAGGGCATTGATAATTCTCCCATATGTTTTGTTGCTATTAATTATTTAAGACTAACTCTTAGCAATTTAAGTATAGCAGATCTTTACTCCCGAAGGAATGAGTTACGCTTCCTGGTTAAGGTGGAATAATTATAAAACGAAAGTCAACTATGTAGGTGCCATCTTCCACAACGCTTCAAACCAGGCATGGTTCATCCCATAGATATTTTTGTCTTCGATGAGGATGGAAATGGCATTGCCTTTGTCAAAAATCTGGTAGGAAATTTTGCCGTCATAAATTTGGATGTTGGACTTGAACGGATCGATGAGATCATTGAGATAGCGGATTTCTGTGATCGCGTCATATTTATCATCCGACGTGCCAAAGGTCATTTCCGGTTTTTTCCCGGCGCGTAGAATGCGTTTTTTGAGGCCTTTATATTTTCTTTTTCTTTTATACTCATCATTGATTGCCTTAAACTTTTCTTCCGTTTGCATGGCGTTGGTGTTTATGAAAAGCAAAATTTCTGTTTTGGAGGTGAGGGTATCGTCGAGAATTTTTTGCATCCCTTCTTCACCTTCATAGAATTTCACCCCAGGTTTATTGAGCGTAATGTTATAGCTGGAAATGAGACTCGGCAGAGTATCTTCAAAAGTTTTTTTATCTTGATTGAGTTCAGCTTCTTTGTTCTCCAGAATTTTCTCCAAATTACGCGGATGAGTCGCGCGCCACTTCGCCACTTCTTTTTCTTTCTCAATTTTTTCCACGAGGTCTAGCGCAAGCAGTTCCTCGAGTGCTTTATAGGCGACCCCGCGCGGGTGATTGGCGATTTTCGCCACATCGCTAGCCTTGGTTTCGCCATGCTCAAAAAGGCAATCCAGCACAGCGGATTGGGTTTTGGTGAGGCCGAATTTTTGGAGTTGGTCTTGAAACATTTTAGTTATTTGGACATCACGATTTGTGATATCCATTTTTTATTATACGTATTTGCTAAAAAACAGAATAAACATTGTCATCCTGAGCGAAGCGGAGCGGAGTCGAAGGATCTACTTTCCATTATCGTAAGCCCTGCTATTAAGTAGAAAGCTTTGGGTTACGGTTAGCAGATTCTTCGACTGCGTCTGAGTACAGACTCCGCTCAGGATGACAGATTTAGTTTAAATGCGGAAGTCTTAATTTTATAAGATTCCAATTTGGAATCTTATAAACTCTTGTCATAAAATCCAATTCTCTTTTTTGGCTCAGTATCTTCTTTCATCAGCCGCGCAATCATTTGAAAAACGACTTTAAAGCTTTTATCATATTTATTTTCCATCAGCTCCACTTTTTCACGCAGTTGTTTGTGGGTGGACAAAATTTCCCGCAGTTTCACGAAAGTCCGCACGATTTGTATGCTAACGGCGACAGCTCGTTTGCTTTTGAGAACGGCAGAAAGCATAGCGACGCCTTGCTCGGTGAAAACATAGGGAGAGTATTTAATATTTTGCCCCCTCTTCAAGATCACAAATTGTGATCTTGAACGTGTTTTTCCGTTTAAGGTCACAATTTGTGACCTTAAAGAATTGCTATCGTTCAAGGTGTCATTTTGGAACCTTGAAAAAGCCGAAAGCTCTTTTTCGCTTAATTGAAACATAAAATCTTTCGGAAAACGATCGGCATTTCTTTTGACAGCTTGGTTTAGTGTTCTTGTGTCCACGCCATAAAGTTCAGCTAAATCTCGGTCAAACATCACCTTTTCCCCGCGAATAAAGTAAATTTGGCTCATTATGCGCTCATCGGGGACTGCACTTGAGGTTCCATTTTGGAAGCTCAAGCTTTCTTTCTTGGCCATATTTTTTGATTTTTTAGGCATTTTATACTCTAATTCTAGCAGGTTTTTGCATCTTTGTCAACATTGAAAATGACAATATGCAAGTGAAGACAAGCCAAAATAGTCTTTTATGTTAGGCAATTAGGTGACAAAAGGCTAAAAATGCCATTGTTTCTATAGACAAAATGTAAAATTTCTGATATACTACGCAGTCAAGATGAATCACCGAAAAAGACAGGTGAGCGAAGAAGAGAGAATCTTCACTTGATAAACAATAGTACCTTAAATCAAATAATGTATCCCAATCGTCAAAGTGTCTCTCCTATTTCCGAAAGGAAAGAAAGAGTCTAAGACGAAACGGATCATTGAATGGCACAACGAAACAGCCGGCATACCAAAGTCCTATGCAATCCTAAAAGGATAAAGAAGAGAGAAAGGATAGTTCCATAAGTCGATATTATTGATTTGTAGAATTTCTTTAGGACACGGCCAACAAGGTTGTTTCACATTTCGCGAGCCATCGCGAGATGGAAAGTGGTCTCCGGTTCTAATTTTTTTTTGGAATCGGAAGCAGGCTTTCCAAAAAAAGCCTAAAGTATATTTGATTTACAAATAGTAAAGAAGAAG
>JBAXPY010000031.1:0-13264 GCA_037132035.1 Candidatus Moraniibacteriota bacterium
GGATCATAATTCAAGAGTTCGAAATCTTCAAACTTAAAATCAAAAATATCTTTCACTTCTGGATTTATTTTCATCGTTGGCATTTTTTTTGGCTCACGAGAAAGTTGCAAATCTACTTGTTCAAAATGATTATTATAAATATGCACATCGCCAAAAGTATGCACAAATTCTCCGGCTTTTAATCCGCAAGTTTGTGCCAGCATCATCGTCAGTAAAGAATAAGAAGCAATATTAAATGGCACTCCCAGAAATACATCACAACTTCGCTGATAGAGTTGGCACGATAATTTTCCATTGGCTACATAAAATTGAAAAAGGAGATGACATGGAGGTGACGCAGTTTTTTTGCCCCTTTGTTTTTGATTGAAAGATTTTTTCATTAGCGTCCCTTTGTTCCATTAATTCCAGATCAATGTCTAGATTATCAGCATCTTTGACTATTTTCGCTTCAATCGTTTCTCTCTTTTCCATTTCCTTGGATAATTCAATGAATTCTTTTTCAAATGTAGTACCACTGAGCGTGTCATAAACTGCCTGCTCCTCATTTCTTTTGACATATTGTCGCGACATATAGTCAACATCCATCGATCGGCTTTCAGAAATATCATGCGCCAGCGCCAGCTTCATTATCCGCTCCTGATTGCCTTTCTTTTCCTTATTGGAAATGAGAAGTGCCAGCCAAATTACACGAAAAGTGTGCTCTGTGTCATTAGCTACTTTAGTCGAAAAGAACCGCTGCCAAGCCCTTTGCATGAATCTCATTCGCCCAATTTCATACAGAAAATCAATATCTTTTTGCATTGCATTCAAATTAAAGATTATGTATAATCCATATACTAGCATATTTGAGCTAGCCAGTAAACTTGCTAAATATTAACTTTTTATCATATGTCAACATTCAGTGACATCGTACCAATGAAACCCTATGAGAATAGGACACCTGACGAACAATATAAAAATATGCTCCGAGATGTCTTAGAAAACGGCGTAGAAGCAATTTCCCAGCAAGGCACTAATGCTATAACAAGAATCGGTTCAATCCCAATGAGATTTCGCCTAGAAAATGGTTTTCCAATGATTACCGAGCGTAATATGAATCCAAAGATGGCCACCCTCCCTGTCACAATTTGGGAACAAGCAATTGGTGAAATTTGCGGATTCATTAATGGCGCTCGGACCGTCGCAGAACTCGAAAAATATGGTTGCTACTGGTGGGATATGTGGTGCACGGGAAAAAAATGTTCAAAACGTGGTCTTCCTACAGGTGATTTGGGCCCAGGTTCATATGGCGCTGCTTTTCATGATTTTCCCACCAGCGAAGGAACGCCTTTCAATCAATTTCAACATATCGTTGAACAAATCAAAGAAGAACCCCAGCTGCGAACACATTTTGTTTCGCCTTGGATCCCGCAATATGTGGGACGCGGAAAAGGCAAGACCCAAAAAGTGGTTGTTTGTCCTTGTCATGGCTGGATCAACATTCGCATTGTCAACAACAAGCTCACGCTGCACATGATGCAACGTTCAGGTGACACGCCGATCGGCGTACCATCCAATATGGTGCAATATGCCGCCCTCACGATGATGCTCGCCCATGTCACAGGTACCGAGGCCTATGAATACGTCCACACCATTTCTGACGCGCACATCTTCGTTGATCAAATTTTTGCCGTAGAAAAAATGCTTGAGCGCGAATCACGCCCACTTCCAACAATGAAAATCAACACTGAAAAAACGAATTTATTTGATTTTCGTCGAGAAGACTTTGAACTTTCTGACTATAACCCACATCCAGGCATTAAAGGTATTCCTGTGGCAATATAAAATATTTAAGAAAAATATGGCTAGCAAAAAATATACGGAAAAAGAAAAAAGGGGCTATCTGGATTTCAATCACGCAAGAACTCCAGAGCAGATTGAGCTGATGAAAAAAATTGCCGAAGATGGTATTTGTCCTTTTTGCCCAGAATACCTGCTCAAATATCACCCGAAACCAATTCTCAAGGAAGGCAAATGGTGGTATGTTTCAGAAAATATGAGCCCTTATGAAGGCACGAGAGTGCATCTGATGTTTTTCTATAAAAAACATACTAACCTCACCTCGGAAATTGATCCGGAAGCAGCCAAAGAACTTTTTGAACTCATCGGCTGGGCGGAGAAGGAATATGAAATGGAGGGTGGCTCATTTTTTGTCCGCTTTGGCAAAAGCGAATACACTGGCGGAAGCGTTGACCACTACCATGTCCAAATGCTCGTTGGTGACGCCAAAGGAACAGACGCAGAACATAACAAGTTAAAGGTAAAATTAGGCTATAAAAAGCTCCTAAAATAAATTCGAACTTCTCAAAGCACCCCGCCACAGCGGAGTGTTTTTGTTTGACAAATTGAGAGATATTCATCCTCCTAAAGGTTTCGTTTTTCATACGCCACATTCCCCAAATCTTTTTCTTGTGGCAATTCCATATCAACTAAAATTATTTCCACTCCTTTTTCTTTCAAAATACTTTCACCATCTAAAATGCCATAACCGATATTATAA
The DNA here is from genome assembly GCA_037132035.1 of Candidatus Moraniibacteriota bacterium. Classification (GTDB taxonomy): domain Bacteria; phylum Patescibacteriota; class Minisyncoccia; order Moranbacterales; family UBA2206; genus UBA9630. Next base: position 2,540 of record JBAXPY010000031.1, read on the forward strand.
TAAAGCTTTTTGATTCCACTGTAGGCGATTGATTTGGCGCAAGGTGGGCAAGGGAAGTTCGTGACATAAATACTTGTTCCCTCAAGGCTAATCCCCCGTCTCGCGGCCTCCGAAATAATTGCCGCTTCCGAGTGAATAGCAGTCGAAAGATCAAGGTGCATACCTTTGTGAAAACAACTGCGCGGATCACCATCTACAAACGGCATATGCTCTGATGGAACATGACTATTATTTGCCGAAAGAATAATTTCTCCGTCTTTCACAACAACACTGCCAACCCTGCGCCACCAATCCGAACTCTCTTTTGACGCATCATTAGCCGAAAGCATCATTTGCTTATCAAACTCAGCTTGCGAAATTTTTATATCAGGATTAACGGGAAATTCCCTAGCAGTATTGTGCTTGTCCCAGCGCAAAAAGATAGCATCGAAAATCACATTTCTATCAGAAAAATATTCTTTTGAAAGTGTCCGCATTATATCTTCATTGGGCATAATAATTTTCAGCTCTTCTTTTTGTAATTGCTCAAGTTTTTTCTCGTCCAAAAGCTCAACTTCTTCGAAAATTTTTAGCGATTCAATTGCCTTTTGCATCCTCTTTGGATCAAGGGCACGAATTTCCTTGTAAAGATAGTCAAATTTAGAAATCAAATCCGCACCAAAAATATATAAATCGGCATCTTTATATTTTTCAAAGAATCTCAGATAGCCCGCATGAAGCACGGGAACATAGGCAATAATTATTTTTTTCAATTGCTTGTTTTCCATATCTATTTTTTGCTTACTACTTTCTTGTCGGATCTTTTTTCTTCTTCTCCTCCTTAATTTCACTTAGAGATTTTTCGATTGCCTCGAGAATGCGCGGCGTTAATTTTTCTTCCAATTTCTTGGCAGTTGAAATTTGCAAACGTCGAATTTTAGCACTGGTCGAAGTGGTCGCTTGTGGCTCAAGGACAACCACTTTTCCGCAGATTTTTCTCAATTCTTCAAGTTGTTTTTTGCCATAGGTCTCTTCAGTTGCAATGAGAACATCTGGTTGTACCATTTTTATCATCTGCCACTTAGGCGCATCATGAGCCTTGAGCACGACCAAATCTACATAGCGCAAATGTGCCACCATTTCCAATCGTTCATTTTGGGGAACAATCGGACGATCTGGTCCTTTTCTGGTTCTAATCTTTTCATCATTATCCACGCCAACCACCAAAATATCGCCGTGTTTTTTCGCTTCCATAAAATATCTAGCATGTCCAATATGCACCATGTCCCAAGAACCCATCGTAAGGACCACTTTCATCCCCAAGCCTTTGCAATGACTAACAGCAGCCCCCAATTCTTCAGGATCCAAAATACATTTGCCTCCAAAAAAACCCCTTGGCTGAATAATTTTCTCTTCTTTAATATCTTCTTCGTGTCTTTTCTTTTTTTCCATAGATTCCTTGATTATCTAGTTAATTTAACACACATTATCCCCTATTTGAAAAAATTATTTATTTAATCCGCTGATGATTTCATCAATTTGATGATACAACTCCAAGAATGTTCCCTCATTACTAATCACGAAATCGGCATAATTTTTGAGATCAGCAATTTGCGACTCAGCCTCTCTTTGGTGATCGGCCACAAATTCCGAATAAGGCTTATGCGCATCATCAGTATTCTCTCGCCTATCTACGATCCGGTGATAACGAATGTCTATATTCGCTTCAACATAGATAAGCTTAAAGCCCTCTAAATTTTTCAGACATTTGATATCTGCCATTCGGCGCACACCATCAATCGCCACAATCTGATGAGTATCCATCTCAACATCCTTGCAAACAACTATTGATAAAATATCTTCGTTAAAATTTTGTCGGAAAATAGAGGAAATCTTTTGCAAGTTTTCACGACTTTCTTCCAAATGCATCCTATTTGCTACATCACGAAGTACCGCTGAAAACTGGTGATAACTTCCTTTATATTTCTCTTTGATGTGACGCGCAATCATTCCTTTACCGCTGCCAATCTCCCCCGCTATCCCCAAAATTATTTTCATAGTTTTTTGAAATTATTAGAACTGTTTATATCTACTCCATTTTACCTCTTTTGCACTCTCTCGTCAAAAAGCAAAAAACCACCAGGAAATTCCCCCGATGGCTTCTTCAAGTCCTGTTAAATATCATACTTTCAGGTATTTCCTGATAGCGAACCAACTACTCACAGTTCCTAGAAATGCCCCAACAAGAATTTGCATGCCGAAAATTACAGCAAAATTAGATAGATAAAGTGAAACCATACTAACAGTTGGGATGAGCCGCAGAGTGAATTGCTCCGACAATCTCAAGGCGACATAGAGAAAGAGCATTGAAATGACAGAAGCAACGAGTCCATAAATAATTCCTTCAAAAATAAAAGGAAGACGGATATAGGTGTTAGACGCACCAACTAAGCGCATTACTTCCACTTCTTTACGATGGGTATAGATAGTGATTCTAACTGTATTGGAGATGATGAGAAGCGAGATAATTGAGAAAAGACCAGCTACTCCTAAGCCAATTTTACGAACTTCTGAAATTGTTTTATTCAATCGATCGATCCGATCCTTATTGTCCCGATAATTTACCCAACTGATATCATCTTTAAATGAAGCGTTTTTCAGATACTCCCCAACCATATCATATTGATTTGGATCATTTGCTTGGATAACCAGATAGGAAAGCAATGGGTTTTCCCCAATTTCCTCTAATGATTGCAAAATAACTGGCTTTGATGCGCTATTTTTTTTAAATATTTCCAAAGCCTTTTCTTTGGTGATATAGTCCACGGTTTTGATTTCACTATAATTTTCCAAATCCTTCTTCGCTTTTAAGATTGACTCCTCAGACACGCTAGATTTGAAATACATGCTAACATTCACATTTCCTTGCATTCCAGCAAGAACACTATCTGCTGTAAGCACAATCAAATACAAAGAACTCATCGTAAACAAGCAAAGAAGCATCACGCTAACTGCTGCAACACTCAAGTATCCATTACGAAAAAAATTATTCCACCCTCCCTTAATCGTTCTACCAATAGTTAAAAACATAGTTTTTTTATTTTATAATCAAATATTTTACATTTTATTGGCAAATTTTATATTTGCCCTTTTCCTCATCACAAATAATCCGTCCTTTTTCTAGAACAATAACTCTTTTTGCAGCCTTATTGATAATATCTCTGTCATGACTAGCAAGCACAACTGTCGTGCCTAATTTATTTATTTTCAATAGTAATTGCATTATTTCCAAGGAGGACACTGGATCAAGATTGCCAGTTGGCTCATCAGCGATAATCACCAATGGCTTATGGATTAGGGCTCTCGCCATTGCTACACGTTGCTGCTCACCACCTGAAAGCTCATGGGGAAACTTATTTTGCCGATCCCCTAGGCCAACAATTTCCAAAATTTGAGGCACATCCTCAAGAATCTCTTCACGAGAAACGCCACAAACCTCCAGGGCATAAGCTACATTTTCGAATGCCGTTTTCTTATTTAATAGTTTAAAATCTTGAAAGACTGTGCCTATACTTCTTCTGTGCCGAGAGATATGTCTCCTGCTGATGCTATCAAGCGGTTTTTCAGCAAAAAATACCCTGCCATCTGTTGGAGCCTCCTCAGCATAAATCAATTTTAGAATAGTGGATTTTCCTGCGCCACTTGTCCCAACAATCGAAACGAATTCGCCCGCCTTAATCTCAAGATTTATATTCTCTAGGGCGATGTAATCATCTTTATATATTTTCGAGACCTTATCAAACTTAATCATTATTATTTCTATTTATTATTATTTTCAAATACGCTATTATTATACACCACTTTTGGAATATTTCAAATAGCTTTCCATGACCGCCTTTAAGTCACCAGAGAGAACTTCGTCAACCTGCGCTGTTTCCCATTTTGTCCGGTGATCCTTGACCAACTTATAGGGATGAATGACATAAGATCGGATTTGGCTACCCCACTCCGCACTTGACTGTTCACCGCGCAATTTTCTTTTTTCTACTTCAACTTCTTCCAAATATTTTTTGTGCAATTTAGCTTTCAAGATGCGCATCGCTTGCTCTTTATTTTGCAACTGACTTCTTTCATTTTGACAAGAAGCGACGGTTCCGGAAGGAATGTGCGTAATTCGCACAGCACTATCAGTGGTATTTACACTTTGTCCGCCTGCGCCGCTTGATCGATAGACATCTACTCGCAAATCTTCTGGACTGATTTTCACCTCACTAATCTCACCAATAATTGGCAGAACTTCCACTACGGCAAAAGAAGTTTGACGAAGATTGTCTGAATTAAACGGCGACAAACGCACGAGACGATGTGTGCCCATTTCACTTTTGAGGTAGCCATAAGAGTGCGCGCCACTAACTTCCAGTGTCGCACTTTTTATTCCCGCCTCTTGGCCACGCGTCTCATCCACAAGTTTCATTTTAAACCCATTTCTCTCACCCCATTTCAGGTACATACGAAGTAACATCTCAGACCAGTCCTGTGCGTCAACTCCACCGGCGCCGGAATAGATATTTAAGATTGCATCATTAGCATCATATTCTCCACTCAGGAGCGTCTTAAATTCCAGATCATCAAGCCCCCTCTCCGCTTCGCTGATTTTTTGCTCTAGCTCCTTTTCATCTTCGGCCTTCTCTATCATGCCCGCAAATTCAATTAGCTCGTTTAGCTCATTCTCTATTTTTTCGAAAGAATTAACATCTTCTTTTAGCATCTCAAGTTCGCGCATCAGCTGTGAAGCTTTCTGATTATCACTCCAAAAATCACCCATCTGGGACTGGTCCTCAAGCTCGAGAACTTTCTGTTTTTTCTGCGCCAAGTCAAAGACAGTCCCGAAGATTCGGGAGTTTATTTTTTAATTCTTCTATTCTTTGAGTATAGTTTTGCATAATAATATTTTCACAAGCATTCCTCAGTGGACAGTCCGCTCTTTCCCTACTTCTCCAGTGAGTTGCTGATGAGACAATTACTCTACTAGTAGCATTCCCAACATTAGCCCGATTCCAAGTAAAAAAGCAAGTACTTGAAAAACTCCTTTTTTTGCTTCATTGTGTTTATGCAATTCAGGAATCAGGTCTGTTCCGGCAATATATATGAAACCTCCAGCAGCAAAAGGAATTAAGAATTCTTCTAGGCCGTCAATCTTAAGATCAAAACTCAGGATTAAAAGAGCGCCAAAAACAGCCATAAGTGCACTCAAAAAATTCAAAATTAGTGCTTTTTTTCGACTAAATCCACCATAAATGAGTGATGCAAAATCACCAATTTCCTGAGGAATTTCATGAAAAACAACCGCTACCGTTGTAGCAATTCCTACGGGAATACTTACCAAATAACTAGCGCCAATAACCATACCATCAACAAAATTATGCAATGAGTCTCCCATTAAAATAATGTACGAAAAGGGATGGGGATGTTTTTCGCAGGGCTCCTCATGGCAGTGTCGCCAATGAATTACCTTCTCCAATACAAAAAAAACCAATATACCAAGAAGAATATAGAGCGAGACTACTGTGCTACTATTAGATTTTTCGTATGCTTCAGGGATCAAATGAATGAAAGCATCCCCCATTAATGTGCCAGCAGAAAGACTAACAATATAAATCAGGTATTTATATAGCTTATTACGATCTATCGATAATGTGAAAACCCCGATAAGTGAAATTAGGCTGACAACAAAAACAGAAGTCAGTGCATATATCCAAAGCATAAATTTTAGAGATAATTTTTGATTAGTTCAATATGTCCCATTTCCGCCTGCATAATCGCACCAAAAAATTTGCGCACATGTGTCTCACTGGATTCTGCGGCAAATTTCTTATATAGCTCAACGGCATGATCTTCTAGTTCAATAGTCTTTCTGAAATTTTCTAAATCCTCGCTTGAACAATTTTGAGACTCAATTTCTGGTAACGTAATATTCAATAACTTTGTTGCAATGATTGCATGTTCCAATTCCACTTTTGCCAAACGTTTATACATTTTCATGATTTGATAGTCCTTTGCCTCTCCTGCTATACAAAGATAAATCGCGTTTGCTCGAGTTTCTAGCGCCAAGGTTTCCATGAGATTCTTTTTGGACAATTCACTAATTTCATCTTTAATTTCCGCAATCGGCTGCGCTTCTGAACCCGTTTTTATAAAATTCCCTTTCGCTCCACAAAAAGGACAATCACTTGGTTTTTCCGCGCCAATATAGGCGTCACCACAAATTTCACAGATGTATAGATTCATATAATTAAATCATTTTAAAAAGTTATCAATAAAAAACAATATAAAACCGATTAAAAATAGGAAAACCCAGCCAGTCAATTTTATCAATGGGACAGATGACTCTCCTTGACCATCAGCAGTCGAACTTGTTGACATAAATCTGAATCCAAAAGATTGGTATGCCTCAGGAAACCATATCATAGATAGCGCAACAAGAATAAAAATACCCAAACAAAGAACCATCCCGACGTCGATAAATACCCCTCGTACTATGTAATAAGCAGCGGAAACTAGTGATAATATTTTTACAACATTATCGGTGCCCGCCTCCTTTTTTGCAAAATCCGCCTTCTTAAAGCTTTCAATTTGCCCATCTATTATTTGATGATCGTCTTTTCTTGCTTTGCTATACTGCATCTTATTGCGTAATTGAATTATTTCGAATTCTATTCTATTATATATTAGTGCCACTTCGGCTTCTGCCAGTGGGCGAGCAAAGTTCAATCGACGGTCAATTATTTTTTCGAAAACCACATAGGCCATCTTAGCTCAGTTGGTAGAGCGACGGTATCGTAAACCGTAGGTCATCAGTTCGATCCTGATAGATGGCTCCAATAATAATAACCATTTAGGTCACCCCGCCGAGGCGGGGCAGATAGATCAATTAGTTTTAATGCTATGGCATCGTAGCGTTGAGGATAACCTCAACTCTTTTTTCGTTTAATGGAATTTTGCTAACGAATATTTGTGGAAAATATTCCACCTCAGCCTTTTCTATACTTGGATAGCCTTTTAAATAATCAGCCAGCTCATCACTATTCTTTCCCAAAATTCCTCGCTTCAAATTCTCCAGATCAATATTGGGCTGCATAACACTTGAGGCATGCATCTTGATGTCGATTGTACTAAGCTTGAAGTCAGCGTTAGACTTCCCATAGTCAACCAATATCGATCCACTATCAATATTTATCTTTCCATTGCCCGATTTTGAAATAACCGTATTGGCAATTTTCTTAACATCACTTTCAGAGAAAACCAACGCACGCGCGTGCGCCTGAGCCTTTATCTCAAAGCTATCAGCCGTTTCACCAGCAGAATTGGAAATGCGATACACTGGCTCATCGATAACAATAGTATCATCAAGAATAACCATATCTGACACAGAACTCTTAACTTTATTTTTAATCATACTAGTTATTTCCAGAGAAATCTTATCCTTTGCGTCGCTGACATCCTTTTCGGATACAACATGGATTTCATCGTTGCCATTGCCTCCACCTGTCATTGGGGAAAGTGATTTAGCATAAATCTTGGTTGACTTGTCATTCCCGCTATTTTTAAATCCTGGGATACTAAAATTCGTCGCATCAATATTAAATGAGTCACCCGCTTCATCAGCAACAATTTCCGCCTCAACAACACCAGGCTTAATTTCTTCGCCCACCTTAGTTGTGCCAGGGATTGTCACACCCTGCACCAAGCGAAACATCTTCTGGCTATCGCTCAAAAACCTAGTAGTTGCTACGAGCGGTTGAGCCGAAGAGCTAAACTCATTATATATTGTTATTTTTCCCTTAGCTTTCTGGTTTGAGACACTCTTTTCTCCAGTTGATGTGAATGTCTTTGAAACCTCTTCATCAAATTCCATCAGTTTTGCGGGAATAGTTGCTTTTTCATAGTCAATGCTATCATAATTTACATCCCCAGAAATTTCCATATCAGCAGACTTTACCTCCTTCTTTGCAAAAACAGTAACAATAGCTTTTGGAACATATTGATATGCGATATAAGCCAATCCTAAAACTAAAACAACTGCACCAAAAACTGCCACCGCCTTCATAACTCCCCCGCTTGATCGTGAAGATACAGACTTCTTTTCATCAGCATAATTCTCCCTACCCTTTTGGGAAAAATTATTTGCATAAAAAAACTTTTCCAATTGCTCATCACGAGGAGATTCTTTTTGCCGAGCTTCATATCTGCGATTATTACTTTTTTCATAGTCTGGAGTAATCTTGCCATAAGGAAGTTTAGCGCGATTATCAACTGGAGTTGGAATCACCGCACCCACTTTTTGGCCATAACTGCCTGCAGCATTAGAATTCCGAGCCAAGCTATTTATTTCATTATATGACCCGATCCCCTTCGTCCGTACGCTTTTGCTCCCTGGAATAGCTAAACGATCCGAGTTATCTGACGTGGGTCGACCACTAGAAATTACTACGTCGTTACGAGTTGATATGACATTGCGAACGGGAACATCCAAATTAGTCTGCACTGAATTTCCGTTAAACACACAACCAGGATTGGCGACATCCATTGCTAGCACATTTTTTTTTCGAAGGCTTTCTTCTCTGTTCGGCGAAACTCCACTACCGACAGTTATTCGCTGACCACTAATATTAGCGTTAGGAAGAACTTCTTTTTCCTTTATTTCTTCCAGTTCCTCCCAGCCATGCTCATTGTCAGAAAAACGATCTTCGGCATCATTTGATATGAAATAATCAGAAGATCCAATTTTTTCTAAATTTCTCTGGCTTCGATTGCTATTTTCACCCAACTCAGCCGTCTCAATTTCCCGTTTAAATTCTCTTTTGGGTCTATTATCATCGGCATCAAGTCCTAGCTCATCAAGACTATCTTCTAATTTTTGCCCGATAGAAATCCCGGCCTTTTTAATAAGCATTTTTCCCAACTTATCTTGAGTAACAATACTTATTTTCAATCCTAAATTATCCGATTCTTTTCGCAACAACTTCAAATTCACAATACTTTGAATAAGAAGAGCTCTCTTGGGGACAACAATGACCGCTTCTGGCGCCTCAGTTTTTCTTAGTTTTTCAACAATTGATGTTATTTCCTCATCAATGTCGATATAGAATGTTTGATGCATAATAATTAAAACAAAAATTAAAAATCAAAATGAAAAAATTATTTCTGGATCATTTTCACAGCTCTTCTAAGGATTCCTGCTAAAACTTTTTCCTCGCCCACCAATTCTATGACTAAATTGGCCAGCCCCATCGGAGTAATGTCTTGCGGATCACGTAACTCTCTCGTTTCATCAAAGATATTCACCACATCTTTTGGTTGCAAGAAACTCACTTCCACTTCTTTGGCAAAAGGTAAATTTTTAGTCCAAGTTGAAGTCATGAGCGCTTTTTTTATACCCGGCAATCCAGAGCCACCACCACACAGAAAAATCTTATTTGGCAACAAGTCATTTTCAGAAAATTCTGACAAAGACAATTCAACTCCAGAGAGCCAGACGTTACAATCATCAGTAAACATTTTTTCGATTTTTCCAGACACGTCTTTCCCGAGCTTCCCTTCAGCATAACGGATTTTGAAGCTTTCCGCTTCCTCAAAGCCAACGCCTAATTCAGCCGCCAATCTTTTTGTGAAAGCTCGACCACCTAATGCAAACATTTTCGTACCCTCCAACCCACCATTTCGTACAAGCGCAATATCAGTTGTTCCCCCACCAATATCAACAAAAATTGCACTAAAATCAACAACATCATCCACACCCATCGATTTTGCCACCGCATACGGCTCTGCCGCGATCGAAAGCAAATCAAGCTTCAACTCATCAGATATTGTTTGCAAGGCACCCAAGTGCACCATCGGGGCATAGGCATTAAAAACCGAGATGGAAACATCCTTTCCCTGAAAACCCAAAGGATTCGTTATCTTATATCCATCAATTCGCACATCAACAATCGCTGCGTTAATCAGCTTTACTTCAATTTCATTATGCCCTGTTTCCCACGCGAGCTGCTGACGTATGCGATCAAAAGCTTTCCATTGAACTTTTTGGATGATATTTTTTAACTCTGGAAAATCAATTCGCATCTCTGGTTTTATTCTTTCGTAATGAACTGTTGTTGTTGTTCCCTTTACCAATTCTCCAGCAATTCCTACGATGGCTTTTTCGACTTTTTTTATTCCCGCCATCGTAACGGCTGCATCAATCGCATGACGACAATTCCCAATCACACCAGTAATATCGGAAACGGCTCCGCTATGCATGTCCTTGAGACCTTGCCTTGAACGACCAACGCCTTTAATTATTCCGGAACCATTCTCCGTATCAACCACAAAAACTAAAGCCTTAACAACTTCAGTTCCAATATCAAGCGACAGATAATAATCTGATGAAGATTTTCCTGTACTAAAAATTTTAGAAAAGATTCCCATTAATAATTCTATTTTACAATTCTTTTTGCAACTTAATTATAAAACAAAATGTGAATTATTACAAATCTTGATTATTTCATAATTCAGCGCACCATCTCCCTGTAAATATAGCAACCAAATTATTATTGACTTATTTTATTTTTGCACTTGTTTGTCTCAACATGCAGGTGCACCCAGAACTATTGGTAAAGAAAATGGAAGACATTCTGATTGCAGTAAAGACCCGTGCAATCAAGGATTTGAAAACAGCAACAACAACAACAACAACAACAACAACAA
>JBAXPY010000032.1:0-13127 GCA_037132035.1 Candidatus Moraniibacteriota bacterium
ATATTGATTTAGGCTATTCGATTTTCATTTTTTCTGTGCTTGATAAATCCGATAGTAATGATGGCGAGAAGTAGTCCGCCAATACCAATGATGATGGAGAAGATTAAGTTTTTTTGGTACCCAGCTTCTACGGGGGACTTTGCTCGATTAGCGGCAGCAGCCTGGGCTGGAGGGATGATAGTTACAGCCTCAGCCGTCTTTATGAAAGCTAGCGGTTCACTTTTTTCAGAAATTTTTCCACTACTATCAGTCATTGCAACATAAACTTCATGATCACCATTTTCCAATTCTTTGTCTAGAGTATAGGACCAATTTCCATCATCATCTGTCTCGACTGTCAGGATGATTGGGTCACTGTGAATATAGACCGTTACAAATCTATTTGGCAATCCTTTCCCAGTAAGTTTGAGATGTTTTTTTCCGTCGGCCAAAGAAACCAATTCTACCTTGTCGACTCTGTACTTATCTTTTTTTGTTTCTCCTTTTTCTTTTGGATCTTCAAATTTAATTTTGTCGTCGCTATTATTTTTGGATGATTTGGTTGGGTTGCGACCTTCTTCAATTTCAGTTTTATCTAGGATTCCATCTTGATCACTGTCGGCTTTGGTTGGATTTGTGCCTAATCGAAATTCTTCGCTATTGCTAATTCCATCACCGTCTGGATCCGCTGCGCCACCACATTTTGCTGAGTCATAGCAGAAAGATGCTCCAAAATAGGTGCTTTGCCAGTTCGGTGTAGTCTCGCCGTTATAGTCAATTTTGGCAGGCGTTATCGTCTCTGGAATGGGTGTTTCGGTTGGGGGTGGTGTGGCGGTTTTTGATTCATCGGCGCCTGGAGATGTATCACGAGTAAAGCTAGCGCTTAGCGTGATATTTTCCTTGATATCGGTGTCAGTTCTGACTCTTTCATTTCGTCCATCGCTCCAGCCTGAAAAATGATAACCACTATCAGGGACGGCAACGATTTCTTCTCCATCTTCTTTGTATTTAATTTTTTGTTCTGTATCGCCATTGATGCTGCCATGTGATCCAGCTTCATATTTGATGGTGTATTCCTCTTTTTCAAACTCGGCTGTTACTGTCAGGTCTTCATCGACATTTTCGTCTTTTCTTGCTTCATTGTCAGAGCCATCACTCCATTTTTTAAATTTATACCCCGTATCCGGCTTGGCTTCAACCTTAGAGCCATCTTCCTTATATTTGATTGTTTGTGTAGTGTTACCATCCAATTTTCCATTCTCGTCACATTTATATTTAAGTGTGAAAGTGTTCGGTGCAAAATTGGCAATCACTGCGACATTGCTTGTTACATTTGCATCTATTCTGGGGTTTGCTGTTGTTCCATCATTCCAATTGACGAAGTGATAATTGGCATTGGCTGTAGCGCTGACTGCTGTCCCGGAAGCGCCGAGGCTTATGGTTTGAGAAGCTGAGCCCGTGATTGTTCCATTGGCTCCCGCAGTGTAGGTTAGTGTGTGAGTATTGGCCGTCCATTGTGCATAAACCGTAATATTTCCTGTGACCAAAGAGCTAGTAGTAAAGGCAGTACCAGAACCATCAGTAATCGTATTCCATCCAGCAAATGTGTAGCCAGTCTTAGCTGGGGCGGATGGCAAAGAAGTAACGGAAGTATTGTAGTCGGCAGTTTTAGTCAAGGGACTAGCATCGGTTGTGCCAGATGTTTTGTTAAATGTGACGGTGTATGCGTCGATGGCAAAATTAGCTGTAACGGATTTATCTGCAGTGACGTTGGAATCGGTCCTGGGGTTTTCTGAATTACTATCGTCCCAATTGGCAAAGTGATATCCCGTGTTTGGAGTAGCAGTTACAGCTGCGCCATTAGTGCCATGTGCAATAGTCTGTGTATTGGTATTTATTACTGTTGTTCCGCCCGAGCTAGCGATTGTTCCATTGGCCGCTGCAGTGTAGGTTAGTGTGTGGTAGGCATCAACCGTAAAGCTTGCAGTGCTTGGTGTTGTTATGTTGTTGTTTATGTCGGTTGCTCTGACGTACATCGTATGTTGGCCTTCTGATAGGGGAGTTCCTGGAGTACATGTGAATGCTTCCGTTGTAGTATTAAAACTACCGTCATTGGCCACGCAGGTTGTCCATGTGTCACCAGTGGTTTCCATTTGAAATTCAACAGAGCGGATAGTGGTGTTTGTTCCATCGGCCTCCGTGGCTGTTCCAGTTACTGGTTGTAAGTTATTTGAAGTTGGCGTTGCAACGGCAGAAATGCTTAGCACGGGCGGGGTGGTATCGAATGTCCAGTTAGTATTATTACCCGAATTAACATTGCGACCTTGTAGTATGATTGCGGTTCCTAGGTTTGTACTATCTTTGATATCAACAGCACCTACACTACTCTGCGAAGGATAGATATTCCAAACCGATCCATCAGTAGCTGAGGAGCGCAAGGATAATAAGTGTGTGTTTGTGGCTATTCCTAATCCTTCTCCCTGAAGGGTTAATGTGCTGACGATATTTTGAGTTGTACCAGCTTGAAAAGCCAGAGTGTCTGCGGTTGAGGTAGTTTTGCTGAGATTATAAAAATAATTTGAACCATTAATTGCCTGATTAGTACCGACAAGAGAGACTGTGCCTTGTCTTGGATTGAAATTGGCCGCAGAGCTACTATTCCAGTTTCCGCCTAGAATGATTCCTTGGTTGCTAGTAGAAACATCCAATGTGCCTCTTTCCAAATTTAAATTTCCATACATACGAATTCCAGCATCTAGTGTTATAGTTGTCGTCGTCGCGGCATTAATTGTGAGATTGTAATAGTTGGGTCCAGTTTTTAGGCCTGTCACTGTAGTGGGACTATTAATCTTGATTGTTCCACTGTCAATGTCATTTGAAAAGCTGGACAGAAGTTGAAGGGATGTGTTATCTAAGCTTAGCGTGCCGTTGTTATTAAAAATTCCAGAATCATTGATAGTTAAGTTGGAATCATGCAGATCCAAGGAAGCGTTGCTATTTATGGTTAGTCCGGCCATATATTCGGCTGTTCCTGATGTGAATTCCGGCTGGTACGTCCCGCTATTTATTGTGACGAGGGAATATGGATCTGGGACGGCATTCGGTGTCCAGTTGCTTTTGTTTTCGTAAGAGGCGTTAATGTTTCCATTCCAAGTCGCTGTAAGATGCTCGTCGGCATGTAACTTTGCAATTTCTTCTTGAGATAATGCTCGGCTATATAATCTCATCTGGGCCATTTTTCCCGTAAAATTACCGATTTGGAATGCTGTGCCTGCATATGATATCGGTCCGCTTGCTGCGACAGAACTTCTCAGTTCGTTGCCAGAATAAAGGTTCATAGTCGATCCATTCCAAGTGCCAGTAAGAAATACCCATGTATTTGCTGGGATATCGGCTATTGGAAAATAAACGCTATGTGCGGATGTTCCATTTCCGATTGAGAATGATACGTTATTTTGGTCAATTGTAAAAAAGAACCCCTTGTTATATGTGACCAAGTAATTTCCGGCAATTATATGTGTCGCAGTTGGTGGATTTTCGGCTAATTTTACCCAGAAAGAAAGAGTTAATGCTGAGTTGGGGATTGTGTTGTCAGGACGAGAGAACGCCATAATACTTCCCGGACCACTAAAGGTTAAGCTTTGCGGTGATTTGGCAAAAGGAGAATCTGTCGTATAGGCGTTTGCGGTTGTTCCTGTGTTCCCACCCGTTGTTCCGTCTCCGCTGAAATCCGTTGCATTTCCGTTGAGCTTCCAATAACCTAGGAGCGAATCATTCTCAGGAGCAGCGTTCGCTATTTGAGAAATTGCAAAAAAAGAAAACAAAAAAACTAGCAAAAGAAATTTGCCTATACATTTCTTTCGACCCTTAAATAATTGCAGGGCAAGCTCGAGCATTGACGAGAGAATAAGTTTTTTATTTCGTATTTATTATAGCATAAAAATAAATAAATATGAAATAGTTTTTCAAGTAGAATTTTAATAACGATAACGCTCTGCTTTATAGGGACCTTCCGTTGGCACATTAATATATTCGGCTTGAAGTTTGGTTAATTTTGTCAAAGATACACCAAGCTTTTTTAGATGCAGTCGCGCAACTTCTTCGTCTAATTTTTTTGGCAAAGTATAAACACCAATTGCATATTTATTTTCCCAAAGTTCCATTTGAGCTAGGACTTGATTGGTGAAAGATGTGCTCATCACAAAACTGGGGTGACCAGTGGCATTTCCCAGATTCACCAAGCGTCCTCTTGAAAGAAGAACGATGGCATGTCCATCAGGAAAGACAAATTTGTCCACTTGAGGTTTGATGTTGATTTCTTTGATGCCTTTATATTTTTCCAATTTTTCAACTTGAATTTCATTATCAAAGTGTCCAATATTACATACAATCGCCTCGTCTTTCATTTTTTCCATATGCGCTATTGTGATGATGTCTCGGTTGCCAGTTGTGGTCACAAAAATGTCTCCTTCAAAAAGAGTCTCCTCGATTGTTTTCACCGCAAATCCCTCCATAGCAGCTTGCAATGCGCAAATTGGATCGATTTCAGTGATGATAACGCGCGCGCCAAAGCCTTTCATGCTCCCCGCACAACCTTTTCCCACATCACCATAACCACAGACAACCACAACCTTTCCAGCTACCATCACATCCGTTCCACGCTTAATTCCATCAGCCAAACTTTCTCGGCAGCCATAGAGATTATCAAATTTACTTTTTGTGACTGAGTCATTCACGTTGATGGCGGGGAAGAGGAGTCTTTTTTGCTCAAACATTTGGTAGAGTCGGTGCACGCCTGTTGTGGTTTCTTCTGAAACACCTTTAATATCTTTGATGATTTTGCTCCAAAAAATTGGATTTTCTTTGTGGATTCTCGCGAGAAGTTTTATAAGCTCTTTTTCATCCTCACCTTTTTTGGAACAATCTTTTTTGAGAATTTTTGGATCTTTTTCGATTTCTACTCCAAGATGAAGCATAAGTGTTGCGTCGCTTCCATCATCGACAATTAAATTTGGTCCCTTGCCATCTTTAAACTTAAAGGCCTGTTCTGTGCACCACCAATATTCTTCCAGTGTTTCACCTTTCCAAGCAAAAACAGGAATTCCTGCCCTTGCAATCGCCGCCGCCGCGTGGTCCTGGGTGGAAAAAATGTTACAAGACACCCAGCGCACTTGAGCTCCAAGCTCGACAAGAGTTTCGATGAGAACTGCGGTTTGAATGGTCATGTGTAAACTTCCCAAAATTCGCGCATCTTTCAGTGGCTTAATTTTGCTAAATTTTTTTCGCAGAGCCATAAGGCCGGGCATTTCTTTTTCCGCAATGATAATTTCTTTTCGTCCATATTCTGCGAGACTTATGTCGCTAATTTTATAATCCAGTTCTTTTTCCATGTTTATGTTCTTATATTTATTAATTGACTTAAAATGTATCTTGTCTAGTTGTGCGCCAACACTCGAGACGACCAGTGCTGACAGGTGGCTAGCCATTTCTCCCGCAGATTGCATGTTCAGGTCATTAATCAGGCCATGCAGGATTCCTGCTGCGTACATATCTCCCGCGCCATTGGTGTTTATCATGTCTACTGGGCATGGATCAATCTCAAAAACTTTTTGACCCTCTTTAATTAAGCTTCCTTTGGCGCCTAATTTGACCACTGCAATAGTGCAAATTCCCGCTATATCATGCAGAGCTGCGCACGGATCGTTTTTGTTAGAAAATTCCATTGCCTCATCTTCATTTGCAAAAACGATATCAATATGTTCTTTAATGAAATATTTGAAAAGATCCTTGTTTCTTCTAATGAGTCCCGTATCAGAAAGATCAAGGGAAACTAGTGTTTGGTTATTTTTTGCAATCCTTATTGCGTGCAAAACTGCATGACGATTTGCTTCATTTTCCAACTGGTATGCTTCAATATGTAAGATTTTACTGTTTTTGATTTCATCTTCCTTAATATGTTCTTTGGCAAAATTAAGCGCTGCTCCCAGATGAGTTAGCATAGTTCTTTCTCCGTCTGGTGTGATGAGAATGATGACATGTCCCGTTGCATCACTAACATGCTTGGAAAGATGCGTGAAAACTCCTTTTTTTTCTATTTTTTCTTTGTACATTTTTCCATGTGCATCTTTTCCAGTCATTCCCAAAAAAGAGACAGAGCTCCCTAGAAGACTTGCGCCCAAAAGTGTGTTTGATGCGCTTCCGCCTAGTGCTAATCTTTGCTTTTTATGGTCAAATTTTTTGAGGATGGCTTGGCTTTCTTTTCTGGTAATCAGGTTCATGGAGCCTTTTTTGAACGCAAGGCTTTTGAGCATTTCCTCATTAATATTTATGACAATGTCAAGTAGGGGGCTGCCAATCCCTAGTATATCCCAACGTCTATTTTTGGCTAATTTTTTGCTAATTTCCATATTTTCTATTCTAGCATAATAGTTTTAAATTTGTAATCTTCCTAATCGTCTTTTTTTAAGCTATAATTAAATCAAGAAAAAACGCACCTAAGGACAGGAGATGTGAGGAGTGGGTGTTTTGATAATAAAATGAAAGGAGGTGTTTGTTTATGATAAAACATAGAAATATATTTTTGGTTTATTTCCTTTCGTTTATTACGTTTGGGATCTATGCCTTGTATTGGACAGTTTCCACAAAAAACGAAATGAATTCATTGGGCGCTAAAATTCCGACAGCCTGGCTCATCATAGTTCCAATTGCCAACATATACTGGATGTATAAATATTGTGAAGGTTTTGCCTTAACGGTAAAAAAAGATGATAACACTATACTTTGGTTTATTTTGTATCTTTTTGTTGGAATAATTATGCCGGCTATTGTTCAGATTGAACTGAATAAGTTGGCAGCAGGGAACATGGCTGTTAATAATGCATAAAGTTGCTTACAGCAGGCCTTATTTTTTGCAACAGGGGAAACACGATCATCTACTGGTCGTGTTTTTGCTTTAATGGGCGGGGCTTGGGCAATAGGGAGGTCAGCCTATTTTGCTGGAAAGCTGAGCTCAAGAGGGCGCTTTGTTTGATTTATGTCGGTCATTGACCAAACATGTATTGTGTGCTAAGCTAAGGGAAGTGAAAAGTCGTCGAGCTTCACGCAATACATGAGGTTATTAATTACAAACGAAAAAAGTATGATCGGTACAATAAAGAAAAAAACTGACAAAGGTTTCGGTTTCATCACTTCTCCAGAATTGGGTAAGGATTTATTCTTCCACAGCAATTCTTTGGTTGACGTTACATTTGACGAAATCCAAGAAGGTGACCAAGTTTCTTTTGATTCAGAAGAATCCCCAAAGGGTTTGAATGCAATCAACGTAAAGCGCGCCTAAGTATTTTAGGCAAACTTCGAAAAACTCTCGGGCTTTAGGGCTTCGAGAGTTTTTTTGTTTGCTTGTTTTGATTAATTATGTCTTGCTGAGTGAGGCTAAAAACAAAGAAGACCAGAAGCTATTACGATAGTTTCTGGTCTTTATTTCGCTACCAGCAAAGAGCCCCTTTTTAATTGAGTATTTTTTCCGCATAAAAATCAACATCAAGTGCCCACTTGTCTGCATCTCTTTGTCCACCTGTCACTGAGCAATCTGAACCGCACTTCCAAACAAGCATGTCATGTGCTGACTGTGCGTCGTTGCGTTCGATGATTTCAGCGATTCTTCTTGAAACAACATCGACGGCTTCACGCGGACTATCAAAACAAGTGTGACCGCCACTACCCATTCGTTCGCGCTGCGCTCTGAATCCCCAATAATTGTAGCAATCTTGCCCCGCAAGTGCCGGATGTCTTTTTCCCCAGTTGCTTTCTTTTTTGGCGATCCCAATTAGATAGGCGGCTGTAACTCGGTCCTTCTTTGCAATATAGGGAATCATCATTTCAATCGGATGACCTTTTACAAGAATACTAAGATCTTTTCTTAATTTTTCTTTTTCAATCTCTTTTGGATTCTTTTTTTCCACGTAGTTTTTTTGTGGAAAGAAGTTATCGGAGTAATATTGTCTAAATAAAATCACAAAGCCAGTAAAGGCAATCAGAAAAATCAAAACCAGGCTTTTGGCTTGGTGCTCACTGAGTCCTCCCAGCTTGATGCTGTTTTTGATGTTTTCAGCGATGAGGTTCAGTTTTTGTGATAGAAGCTTGAAATAAGCGGTTTTTTGCGATTTCGCCTTGTCTATCAATTTTTTAAGTTTTTGTTTTAGTTTTGGCATATTTTTGTTTAATATAAAGCAAAAAGCGGCATCACCCGCTTTTTTTCCACTATTATATTACCCTTCTATCATACACCCTTTTGGGGAAAAAAGCAAGGGTCCAGTCCTCGAGAATCTGTCTTGCGGGCAAGATAGTCATGCCGTATAATGGAGGTATCAATCTTTAGAAATATTGGTATGTCTAATAAAAAGTGGTTTATTTTTGGAACGGTGGTTTTCTTGCTTTTGGCTGGAATTCTTGTTATTGCCATTTTTTCGCGCAAGAAGCAATCGATAGCTTTGCCTTCCATTTTTAAATCTACGTCTTCTCAGCAATCTAATCAGGGCAATTCTTCCCAATTGCCTGATTTGACTAGCTGGAAATTGACTTTGCCAATCATGTCTTCCGATGATCCGAAGCAGCCGTTGGAAATTCGCCAGCCTGAGCTAGCGACATATCAATTGCGTCCATGGTTTTTTCTGGACTCGCAAAAGAAGGGTATTGTTTTTCGGGCAGCTGTTAACGCGCCAACAACTTCAAATTCTAGCTATCCTCGTTCGGAATTGCGGGAGATGACAGACAAGGGAACACAGGAAATTTTCTGGTCATCAACTGCTGGGACGCATACGCTTTTTCTCGACGAGGCGATTACTGCTACTCCCAAAAATAAGCCAGACGTCGTGGCTGGACAAATTCATGGTGATGATAGCGATCTTTTGGTTATCCGGCTTGAAGGTCAAAAACTTTATCTCACACGTAGTAAAACGAATCTGGTAACTCTAGACAATGACTATGTCCTTGGTAGGCGGTTTACTGTTAAATTTGTAGTAGAAAATGGTGAGATGAAACTTTTTTACAACAATAATCCAGAGCCTGCGTATGTTTTGGCAAAAAAAGTTAAACAAGCCTATTTTAAGGTTGGCGTGTATACCCAATCTAATTGTCAAAGAGAGGAGTCCGCAGCTTTGTGCTCGGAAAATAATTATGGCGAAGTCGTTGTCTATCAGGCGAAAGTGACGCACGAATAATTTTTTACCGTTGTAAATTTTGAATATTAAAAAAACACCTCGAGGTGTTTTTCTGTTCTTGCTGATAGACATGTTTTTCAACTTACAGTATATCTATGATCCTGGGATGTCTTTGTGTGAAAATGAAAAGCTTTGCGGGGCGATTTGCTCCTAGCTGCCTTGTGTGTGTGGTTTCTTTTACTAATTCAATTTCTTGAACTTTCTTGCGAAAATTTCTTTTGTCTAAGGTTTTTCCGAGCACGGCTTCATAGACGGCTTGAAGTTCCGTTAGTGTGAATTCTTTAGGGAGCAGGGCATAGGCGATGTTTGAATAGGCGAGTTTGCTCATCAAGCGTTCTTTGCCATACTCGATGATTTTTTTGTGATCAAAGGCCATTGGCGGAAGGGCGTCTGCATTTTTCCAGACGATGTCGGCATAGTATTCCGTCGTTTTTGGGTAGAATAGTTTGTCATTGACTAACGCGAAATAGGCGACAGACACACTGTGCCCGCGCGAATCTCTTTTGGGGTCGCCAAAAGTGGCTAGTTGTTCGAGGTAAATTCCATCGACGCCGGCTTTTTGCGAGAGTATCCGTGAAGCGGCCTTTTCAAGAGATTCATTAGTGGCCACAAGTCCGCCCGGGATGGCCCATTTATTCTTATAGGCCCCACCGAGGATTCTTATGAGAAGAATCTTTAATTTGTTATCAATAACAGAAAAAATCAAAGTATCGACCGCCACGGCTGGGGTCTTTTTTGGTTCGCTTGAATTGTTCGTTTTGTGGTGCATTGCAACTATAATAGCACTATTAATTTGAGTTGGTCAATCACATTTCAGGGGAGACTATTGACAAATATTTAGTTATTGTGTAAACTACACTTAGTAATTTAAAACCGCTGGTGGGTGAGAAGGAGAAGGGACTTTTCTTAAAAAGCGTTTTTTATGAGCCGGATAATTATATTTATTGATCCGAAAGCACATGAAAAGCTAGATTAGGAGGACCTGATTGGGAACACGCAAGTGTTTATTATTTTTTCCTACTTAGTGTATAAATTACACAATCCTGTAAACTCTGGCGATTAAGGCAGAGGAAGGGAGCAGAACCTTGACAATTAGTTAGAAGAAAGGATAATTCTATGAAAAATTTGAGTGTGGTTATTGGACGTTTTCAAGTGCCGGAGCTCCATGCAGGGCATCTCTATCTCATAAGCTATGCGTGTGAAAAGGATAATGCACTGCTAATTCTTGTTGGGGTGACGCAAGCGATGCCGAGCAAGCGAAATCCTTTGGATTTCGCAATTCGTAAGATGATGCTAAAAAAGGCCTTTCCTAAGGCTGTGATTATTGCCTTGCCGGATAATCCATCAGATGCAAGATGGTCAGACAGTGTGGATCAAGTTATTGGAGAAAATTTTTCGGACTATGCAGTTTCGCTCTTTGGTTCGCGTGATAGTTTTATTCCATATTATTCAGGAAAATATCCGGTAGTTACCGTTCCTAAAATGACTGTGCCATCAGGGACGGTTATGCGGAAGAAAGTTAGTGGCGCTGTCACGGCGGACAAGCAATTTATTTCTGGTATCATCTATGCTCAGAATAAACGCTTTCCAATTTCATTTCAGACAGTGGACATTGCTGTTGTGCGACATGAGGATCAGGCCGTGCTGATGGGGCGAAAAAAAATCGACGGAGAAAAATATCGTTTTATTGGTGGATTTGTTGATCCAGCTGACGATTCGCTCGAAATGGCGGCGCATCGGGAATTGAGGGAAGAAGCTGGTCCTATTGATTGTCATAATTTCACCTATCTTGGTTCTTGGCGTGTTTCAGATTATCGCTACCGAGCAGAGGAGGATAAAGTTATGACGGCTTTTTTTGTCACCTATAAACTCTGTGGCAGGGAATGTGCCGGAGACGACATCGATGAGTTGGCTTGGATCCCTATTCGGGAATGCAAAAAGGTGGTAATTAAAGAGCATAAACGACTAGCCGAAGAGTTGCTTTCGCATCTCTCAAGCATTCAATAATAAAAGAGGAGAGGAGAATCAAATGAATAAAACAAGAATGAATCCAATTTTGGCTACTGACAGCTACAAGGTTTCCCACTGGAAGCAATATCCACAAGGGACGAGAAGTGTCTATTCCTTCCTGGAAAGCCGCGGTGGCATTTTTCCCGAAACATTATTTTTTGGATTGCAGTATATCCTCAAGCGCTATTTTGTTGGGCAAGTGGTGACTCAAGCTGACATCGTCGAAGCACGAGAATTTTTTACCGCACATTTCGGTTCCAGTGAGATATTCAACGAAGCCGGTTGGCAAAGAATCGTTGATGAACATGGAGGATGTCTCCCTGTGCGCATCAAAGCTGTCGAGGAAGGTTTACGAATTCCGACTGGCAATGCGCTTCTCACAATGGAAAATACTGATCCGCAATTGTCTTGGCTCACTAATTATCTGGAAACGCTCATTCTTCAGGTCTGGTATCCTACAACGGTCGCCACGCAGAGCTATTACATGAAAAAAATAATTTGGGAATTCTTGGAAGAAACGGGAAGTCCTGAGTTGATTGATTTCAAATTGCATGATTTCGGCTATCGTGGATCAACATCTGATGAATCGGCCGGCATTGGCGGAGCGGCGCATTTGGTTAATTTCAAGGGAAGCGACACACTTGCTGGCATTCTTGTGGCGCGGGATTATTATTCCGAAAGTATGGCTGGTTTTTCTATTCCGGCAGCCGAGCACAGCACGATTACAGCCTGGGGAAAATCCAAAGAGAGAGAGGCTTATGAAAATATGCTCGATCAATTTCCCGCAGGACTTGTCGCTGTCGTTTCTGATTCCTATGATATTTTTAATGCTTGCCAAAATATCTGGGGAGAGGCGTTGCGCGACAAAATCTTGCAGCGTGATGGAGTGCTCGTGATTCGTCCCGATTCTGGCGACCCGACAGAAATACTGCCAAAAATGTTTTCTATCTTGGGAGACGTTTTCGGTTTCGAATTAAATAAAAAAGGCTATAAGCTTCTAAATCCCAAGGTGCGCGTGATTCAAGGTGACGGAATCGACCGAGAAACTTTGCAACCCATCCTCCTTGCACTTAAAAACAACGGCTGGTCAGCAGACAATATTGCTTTGGGTTCAGGCGGGGGACTGTTGCAAAAAGTAAATCGTGATACTTCAAAATTTGCAATCAAATGTTCGGAAGTTGAAGTTGGTGGCGAGAAAAGACAAGTAATGAAAGATCCCATTACGGATCCGGAAAAACGTTCCAAGGCCGGAAGACTGAAGCTTATCAAAAACGCTGGATGCTATGAAACTGTAGCGGAAAGTGTTCCCGGCGAAGACCAGCTCAAGACAGTTTTTGAAAACGGACAGCTCATGCGCGAATATGCTTTTGAAGATATTCGCCAGCGAGCTGACAAATAAGAGGGGAACACCCCTAAACCCAAATCCGGGTGACAGAATAAATTTCTGTTGCCCGTTTTTTTATTGAAAAATTACAAAAATTTGTTTTGTTTTCTCCCGATTCTCCCGATTAAATCACAAATCGGTTTTATGGAAACTTCGGTCCCATTTTCTCCGTGTTCCGAGTAATCAAACGGATTATCCAGATCTTTGATTAAAAATATCATATAAATGAGCAGAAAAGAAACGATCATTGTGAAAAATAGTGCTTCATAGAAGGGCTCGACTTTTAAAATTAAAAGCCCAACTATTACGAAAAAGGCCAGTGATTCCACAATTGCATAGGCGGATGGAATAAAGGAAAGATCTCGGATGTTATCTATCCGAATGACCATTCTTCTCAGGTTACTTTGCTCATTTTTCATGCGAGTTAAAAAATTTGGCTGGATAATACTTTCCATTTTGGCGAAATGGTCATCCATTAAGTGTAGCCTTTCGATTATGCTAGTCGTTTTTTCTTTTCTATAAAACCAGTGTATGAT
>JBAXPY010000033.1:0-12184 GCA_037132035.1 Candidatus Moraniibacteriota bacterium
GCTAATCAATTTTTAATCTCAGAATTAGTGTCTAAAGAAATGGGTACTTGACAACTGGCCGAGGAAAAGAATTTTCCACAATCGGATTTTTTTCTCTATCTGGGAATTAGAAATGCGGCAGCTGGAATAGGTCCTGGTAAAATTGAAAAGATTTTGTTTAGCTCATCTCATGTTGATATGCGGGCTGGTAAAATAATTGCTGATCGGAATATTCCAATTAATTTTACACAAGGAGTTGAGGATGTCAGTGGCAATGCTCACTTAAGAATGGATGGGGATTATGACAAGAGTGACGGCAGGCTCTCTGGTTATTTTTCTATTGTCTCCAATGTGAAAGTTGTCTGGCACGGGGCTTTTGACAGCAATACGGATTGGGTGGAAACGATTAACGGATCGTTTAGTGGTCAGGTTGTCGATGAAAAGGTGATTATGCGCTACAAAGGAAAATCCAGCACAGAATCACATGAAGGAATGGCAGACGGCAAAGTAAAGAATAGATCTGAAGTTAATGACTATACTTCAGTTGTTGCTTGGCGCATGAATGACTACAAAGCACCAGAAGTACCAGTAGTGTCAGAAATTGATAAGGAATTTTTAGACAAAGACGGAAAGCCAGTTGATTCGCGGGCACGCTTTGGATCACGAGATGGGCAGGTAGAAATTCATATTCCAGGTGAGCCGGAGGACGTATGGCACATTGCTACTCCAATAACAGTCATACCATATGGCGCTCGAATCAAGACAGATGACGATAGCGAGGCGATTATTTCCTTTCCTGATCATACGATATTTAAAATGAAACCAGAATCGACGATAATAATATCTAATCCACCAACAGATAATGATAGTAAATGGAAATTGGTTGCTGGAAATATTTGGGTGAATGTAAAAAAGATGGTGAAAGATGGAACTATGGAGATTGATGTAAATCAGGCAGTGGCTGGAAAGAAGGGCACGACATTTGTTGTCTCGCAAATAGGAGACAACTCAGTATTCAAGGTCATTGAAGGCGAGATGTTTATCAAGGCCAAAAATAGTGACGAAACTGCCGATATCATTGGTGGCCAGCAGGTCGCGGTCGATAGTTCTGGCAAGATAGTGAAAGAAAATTTTGATATCATTGCTGAGCAAGATACTTGGGATAAATCGGAAAAAGTTGATTTTGCAATGTTGGAAAAAGCCTTGCCGGCAGAAAGCACAGCGGAATTAGTGATTCAAGGTTCTCGTGATGATAAACCTAAAAATAAAAACATTTTCTATATAATTGGCGGATTGATTTTGATTGGCGGAATTTTTGTAGGTTTTTTTAAAAGAAAAAAAGTAAAGATAGCAAATAATTAATGAAATAAATATGAAAGAACAATATCCATCTCAAGTAGGACAAAAAATAGAGCTTTCTTCTAAGCAAGAATTAGGAATCGACAGAAAAAATTTGATGGATGCGAAAAAGCAAAGACTGGAAGATATTAAAAAACAACTTAGAGAGTTTTTTGGAAGTGAAAAATTACCCAAGGAATTAGTGCAAGAGATGGTTGAAATAAGGGAAGACATCCGAGAGAGTATCGATGCGAGAGAATACGTCGATATTTTTGATGAAGCGACGGAGCAACGGATAGAGCAGTTGATGTTTAGGGTTACTAATTATTTCAAGGAAGATGTAACTAATGTTGAGAAAATAGCTAAAGATGAATCTGGTGAGTTGAGAGTTATTTTCAAGGATGATTCATCTCGAAGCCTCGAGTTGTCGGAAAAGGATTTCCTGGAAACATTGAAAGATTATTTTGAATCCTACAAATTAGCACGCAACGCTGCAAGATTTAGAAAAAATGTCAGTGAGACCCAGGAGTCTATATCAGAAGAAAGCAAATCGAGACGGTTGAATTTTTACGCTAAGGATGAAAAGATTTCTGTTTTGACAGAGCGGGTATATGAAAAATATGAGCAGGTTGGATTTGAAAAAGAGGAAATAGCGGAATTGATTAAGATTTGTAATCTGGAAAAGTTGGATAGCTTGGATTTGCATGAGGTAAAAATATGGCAGAAAACAAAAGACATATTCCGCAGATTTATGCAGGGTGATAAGGCTAAGTATGTGGGCTTGTCAGCTGCCCTAATGGTGCCTGCTTTGATTGAGGGTGTTGCCCCAATGTTTTTGGCGGATGCGTTTAAGAGTGGAGAGATGGGAATGGAACAACTTACTCAAGTTGGTACTTTTGCGCTTTTATCAGCCGTTTCAGCCGGAAGCTCAACTTTGATTAGTAAGAAATTTAAGGATTTTTTGGATAATAACTTCAAGAAAGAGGGTGGATATTCTGAATATATATCACAAAGTGTTGCTGAATTTCCTGGTGATGAAGTGGGAAAGTTTGGAATGGAAACGATTAAAGGAAGGATCTCTGGCGCTAAAGCTAGTTACGAAGAAGTCTTGAGGATAATTAGTTTTGACATCCTGCCTGCTGTGGTTACCTTGATTACTAGTGCGGCTATGCTTTATGAGAAGAGTCCGATGCTAGCTGGCGGGACGGTCGCGGGAACTGGACTAATGATGGCTGTGGATGGATATGTTAGAAAAAAGGGTAAATTCTGGGAAAAGGAAAGAGCGGCAGAGGGAGAGTCTGAGAAAATACTAAAAAAGATGGAAGAATTGCTGAATGCGCATATGGAAATTGTTCTTTCTGGTGAAAAAGAGCAGTTTTCTCAAAAAATGGATGAGATGTTATCCAAAGAACGGGTTGCGATTTCAGATAAGAAATTCTTAGGGTTGATTAATGAAAAGATTAATCATTCGTTTAATGCAGTTAATTTTGTCATAGCAGGTCTAGTGACTTTTTTATCAGGCGGTGGTCCCGATAAATTCGTGTCCGCCTTGGTTTATTCTGGGAACATTAGAGACGGAATGGCAAATCTTTTGGGAGCACAATGCAAACTACTTAGTGCTTATCGTGACATAATGCAGATGGATTTGATGTTTAATGGATACGCGCAAGAAGAAAAAGAGCTGGAGAAAAATAGAGTTGGAATGAGCGAAGTCGAGAGTAATGATATTGTGCTTAGGGAAGTTGGAATTGAGTTTGAAAGGAAAAAAATCTTGGAAGGTATGAATTTAGAAATTCCTGGAGGCTCACTGGTTTCATTGGCGGGCGTCTCTGGATCTGGGAAGACTACTCTTATGAAGGTTTTGGTGGGATACTACAAACCAACATCGGGCAATGTGGAAATTGGCGGTATGGAGATGGGTAATATAAAGCGAAGTGGGGAAGACTCGATTTACAGTAAGATTGCCTATCTTTCTCAATTTCCCTATATTTTTGAAGATACCATAAAGAAAAATTTAACCTTTGGTATTTCAGGCGAAGTTACAGATGAAGAAATAAGGGAAATCCTAAAGGAAGTGGATCTTAATGAGCGTTTTCAAAATCTTAATGAAAAATTAAAATGTGGAAGAGGAGATATGGGAACAACTTCTGGTGGTGAGACTTCTCGGATCGGATTAGCTAGGGCAATATTGAAAATGAGAAAAAATCAATCAAGAATAGTTTTTCTTGATGAGCCGACAGCTTCGGTGGATGAAGAAGTAGCAGTTAGGATTGCTGAAATTGTAAATATGGAAAAGAGAAAAAATCCAAATATCACCTTCATATCAATTAGTCATGATAAAAATTTTAATGATAAGTTGGAAAGTACTATGAAGATTAAGATCAAGAAAGGGAGTGTAGTGTCAAACTAATATCTAAGGTCAGGGATATGGATATATCCATTTTTCTGCATAAAAATAATTCTAACATCCTTCGCTACCCCGTGCACTAGGAAATAAGACTGGAAAAGTCTTGTTTTTTGTGTGCTATAATTAAATAGTAAATAATAATTTGAAATTTATTTTTATGCAACAAGACACTGTGTCAAGCTATCCTGAGCAAAAAAAGGGAATCGGCAGGAAGATTTTTTTTGGAATATTGTTTTTGTTGATAATCTTATTTTTACTTGTTTTTCTAGGCAAAGGTTTCTCATGGCGATTTTTTAGTTTTTTTATTTTTTGGACAGTAGCGCTTTTTATGACCTTTCAGTTTGCTTTTAAGAAAAAATATTCCCTTGGGATTATTTTACTTGTTGTTATTTTTGGATTTTTATTCTCTTTTTTTATCTATCCCTCAAGTAGTCCAAAGACTATTTCTGGAAATGAAAAAAATACTAATGGGGCTGTTGCTTCTAAACAAAATACAGACTCAAGCACAAAGAGTGTGGATTTCACAAAAAAAGTTCTAAAAATCAGCTCTGCGAATGGTGATGCGACGGGAACTGTTAGTGTGGATAAAAAATCAGGTGGGACGTATTATGCAATATATAATTTTCTTGTAAAAGCCAATGTGCCATTTAATTCAAAATGCGGTCCAGCCGGAACAATATCTCGCCAAATGTGTGCTGGGACTAGATACGAATATAGCGGTAGATTGGTGCGGCCTGACAAGCCTGCTGACAAAAGAGGGGTCGGTGTTGTTAGCGCTGTTTATTGTAATAAAGATCAGGCAGTTCCTGACCCATATAGCACTTCAAACCGAACTTATACGATGGAAACTTGTGGGATAAAGGACGTTGAAGGTTTAAAGACCGATACTTTTTATGCAACATTTAGTGCAAATTTTGACTCTTATGATGCATTCCTTCAGGCGACTACATTTGAAATGTATGACTTTTCAAATTTTTGGGAAGACGGCAAGCAGCCCAATAGCTATGTTGGCAATACTGATCGACCAATATCAGAATCATCATCAGTCAAGACATTTACGCTTATTATTTCTGAATAAATTAATAAATCGTAATTATTTAATATAAAAATATGATCGAAGAAATCAAAAAAGCCCTGGCGGACAAGGGTGGCGAGTGGAGTGAGAAAAATGGTGTGTGGAAATTTTCCGCGCTCATCGCTGAGCGGAAAGCTTTTCTTTCCAGAAAGAAGTTGACTTATTCAGCGACAATGCGTATCGATGCTGATGCGAAATTGGTGAAGTTTTCCGAAATGCTGATGGAAGTTAGTTCCGGTTTCACTTCTGGCGGGAATGATTTTGATGGTGGAATGTCAACCGGTTTTGGCTTTAAAACCGAAAGTTACAATACGATGAGTGGTGCTCGCGAAGGCAATATTGAAGAGCAATCTAATTTGTTCGGAAAAAAGTTTGAGTATAAGTTTGATTACAAGGAAATTCGGGCAAAGATTGAGGAAATGGCTAAAGAGTCTGGGTATGAATTTGAATATCAGATTTTGCCAGTGAAGTAATTGAATTTAAGTCAGGGGGTGTAGATTATTTCATTTAATCACAAATTAATGCTTTCTTTCTGTGACACGCATCAAAGTTAAGGGCTCAATGGGAGCCTTTTTTTTGATAGTGTATATGGATTTAATGCGGTGAAAAATGGAGGCAATAGAATGCTAACGAATATTGCGGATTATTTGGGTGGAATTATTAAAAGCATAGGGATTCCGTTATTTGTTTTTGATCTTGACAGGATATTTCAGTTTATCAATATATTGACGTTGATTGGCTTGCAGAATTAAATTGACATTTCAGCCAGAAGGTGAAATGATAGGCACGTAATAGTAGCTTTTTGACAATCTGAAATTATAGGCTAGGGAATTTCTAACATTTGGCAAAGAAAGGGAGAAAACTGAATCATGGACGAAAAAAAACTGGAAGGCGTGTTATTTTTTAAGGGGCTGGGTAATTCGCTGCTTGCAAGTGAGACAATGGATGTGCTGAAGGAATACCTTGGGCATAGGCCAGTTGTTAGTCACGTCAATTATGGGCGTTTCGGGGACGGGGAGCTTGATGACAGCTTTTCTGATTACGCGGCAATTAAGGGAAAGAACATTGTTTTTTTTGAATGTTTAAAGGATGAGGGTGTTATGCTGCGTTTCTTGCAATTGTGCTGGGCGGCAAAACATCAATATGGAGCAGCGCGGATTATTGCTGTTTTAAGTTTCATGCATTATCGCCGACAAGATCGGGAAGAATATATTCATGAAATTTGGCGTAACAAGTGGCTTGCAAAACAAATGGCTTTCAGTGGAGTGAGTCATGTCATACTGGCTACGCCACATTCAGAACAGACAGGGTTGAACTTTGAGCAGGAGGGGGTAGTATTTCGAGCCGTAGATCTGTCCGATTTATTTGCCAGTAGACTCAGACCGCTTCTTCACCCTAAGTCAAAAAGTGGGAAAAAGGTTTGGATTTATGCTCCTGATGAGGGCTCGATTATGCGAGCTATCGGGTTGGCGAGGCGTCTTGAATTGAAGGTACTGTTTAGCCTTAAAAACCGGGGATTTAATAACCAGATTGAGCTGGTTGAGATGGATTTCCGAAAGATTGAAGGAATTAAGGAGCAATTTTCCTTTTTTTCTGATTTGGAATATGCTACGGCAGAGCTTGTGGACGAATCTGTCATTGTTATGGTTGAGGATGAACTTGATTCTGGCACAACAGCGCACAAGCAAGCCGAACAACTCAGACGGTATGGTGCGGAAGAAATTCATATGGTTTTTACACATGCAGTTTGTACGGATCCATGGAGACGGCGATTGTTTAATGTTGATAATCCTTTCTCACAGGTAATTGTGTGCAATACTGTTCCACGTGGAGAGGAAAAGCGCACTGGCGGTAAGGTGCATGATGTTTTTATTGCCAATTCAATGGCATCTGAACTTTTGCCAATTCTTCAGAGTCTGACAGTTTGAACTTTCATACCATCAAACATGACCCTTGTTCGCGAAACGCGAACAGGGGTCATTTATATTTCCATGAAAAAAATGGTATGCGCATAGGGCCTTTTATGATAAAATTACAGCAGAGTTGCAATGATATATTTTAAGATAAAAAAAATATGAATATTTCGAGAGGAAAAAAAACTATATTTGTAGTTATGGGAGTACTAGTAATTTTTTTTGGTTGGTATTTTCTAGACAAGCCTTCGCTCAAGGGGGACTGGCAAGAACAGTTGGCAGTGATTTCAACGGCTGAGTTTAAAGGTAATCAGGTCATCGTTCGAAATGTGCGGAATTTTCGCTACTATCCAACCGAAGCTGATATGCATCCAAGCTATTATGATAAGACCTATGATTTAAACCAGATTAAAAAAGTTTGGTATGTGACTGAGCCTTTCAATGAAAATAAAGTAGCAGCGCATACGTTTGTTTCTTTCGAGTTTAATAATGGAGATTTTCTGGCTATCAGTGTTGAAGCGCGTAAAACGAAAGGTCAAAAATATAGCACACTAAAAGGAATGCTGCATTCTTATCCGCTTGTTTATGTCGCAGCTGATGAAAGAGATGTTGTCCTTTTACGGGCTAATTTGCGCAAAGATAAGGTATATGTCTATCCAGCAAAATTGGAAAAGCCTGAAAATGCCAAATTACTTTTGACGGATATGCTCAAAGAGATGAATAGGCTAACTACGACTGATCCGGCGTGGTACAATACGCTATTTTCTAATTGCACCTCAAGAATTGCCAGCCATGTCAATAAGCTTACCCCGGGACGTATTTCTGCTTTTTCTTGGCAATTATGGCTAACCTCATCAGCTGATGAACTTGCATTGAAGCGTGGGCTTTTGGATACGAATCTTTCGATTGAACAGGCAAGAGAAAAATATAATATAAACGCTACATCAGAAAGAATCGGTGATGTGCCAAATTACTCAGCTGAAATTCGGAAAAATTAAGCAATAATCATAATCTAGCTGTCGTGCCTGTCGGTAAATATTTGATTGCAAGAGGCGCTGAAAGCTGATAGAATTATACCTATGGATTTGAGTGGGTCATTCTTGGTGACATATTTTAATCTATAATTATACAACTGGCGTAATTTCGAGCCTGTTTATTTTTTCAATCATTTTTTGAACTTTTGTTTATGGGAAAAATTTATTTATTCACAATCAGTCTTGTCGCGTGCATAACTTTTTTTGCGAGTCCCGTACTGGCAGAAAGTATTGTTCCTGATGGCGTTGAACATATTGAATCGAATAGCGTTGTTATGGATATTAGGGCGGATTCAACTATCTCTGTTGCAGAAACGATTGAGTATAACTTTGGAGATAAGACGAAATCAGGAATAATTCGATATATTCCCTTGAATTATCAAAACTTGGAGGGCAGTAACATTTCTATCGATATCTCAGATGTTTCCGTAGCAGATAAGGAAGGTAATCAATATAGTTTTGTTCAGTCTCAATCGCAAAGTGAGGATAAGAAGAGAAAGTATTTAGAAATTAGTATTGGTGATGCGGGACAGTTAATATCAGGAACTAGGACATATGTTATTCGCTATAGCATTTCAGGTGCGATAAAATTTTTGCCTGATCACGACGAACTATTTTGGAATGTCACAGGTGATCGTTGGCCGGTTTATGTGAAGTATCCGGAAATAAAAATTAATCTACCGCAAAGAGTTGATCGTGATAATGTGACCAAAAAATGTTTCATCGGTCTTCAAGCGGCTACCGTGGAATGCATTGACCGGATTAATAATCGGAAGGATCCCGATGTCTATTACTCATATAAGGGAGTTGTCGCCAATGAAGGCATGATAACTGTCATGGGTTTTCCAAAAGGTGTTGTTCAAAAAAAAGTGACTGAGCAGCAAACCTTCTGGGGCAACTTACAAACAAATCATCGGATGCAGGGAATGATTGTGGTTGCAATTTTGTTGCTTGTTGCTGTTATGGTTTTGATTTTTGTTTATTTCAAGAAAATCATCTTATTTTTTTCCTGGAAAAAGTGGTTAAGTATATTTTTGTCTTTACGCGATAAAATCAGGCTTTTTCGTGTTGCTCACGTCAAAAGAATAAAAAGCAAAAGTCGTAAATGGTGGATCACGCTGGCCGTTGTTTTTTTGATTATTGTGGTTTCTGGTCTGGTTGCTTTTTTGAGGTTGAAAAATACGCTGGATAAAATTTCCGTGAACGGCGCATCTATTGGCAATATCGTTCAAGCCAGTCTTGATAGTCAGGGCCCGCTGAAGGGAGAAGATGCTGATCAAATAAATGTGCTCCTCTTAGGGATCCTTGGTGCCAATCATCTTGGAGGAGGACTTAACACTGATACGATCATGGTAGCGAGTATCAGGCCAAAGGCCAATAAAATCTCTCTTGTTTCAATTCCGCGAGATTTGTGGGTCATGGATCCTGGCAGAGAGAATAAGAGTAAGATTAATGCTGTCTATATCTATGGAGAAGAAAAGGGGCCCGGACAGGGCATCTCTGATATGGAGCAATTGATTGGGGATATTTCTGGACTGACTATTCATTATACCGCCATCGTTAGTACGAACGGATTTGTGCAATTGGTTGACACCTTGGGTGGTGTGGAAGTTGAGCTGGCAAAGCCGTTTAACGAGGCTGCACAATTTATTGATATCAAAGTTTGTGATTCGGAAACTTTTACGATACCAACTGGAGAGTATAAGGTGAGAACAAAAAATAAAAAAGTCGTTACACGTTATGCTTTGTGTAAAAATAAAAATCCGGAATGTGGTGGAAATTTTTCTTTGCCGGCTGGAAAAAATGTTCTCAGCGGAGAAAAGGCACTTTGTTTCATTCGCTCGCGCTATTTGACGAGTGACTTTGAAAGAGCAAAAAGACAACAGCTTGTACTTTCGCAACTCAAGCAAAAATCTTCGCAATTTGGCTTTGGTGATTTTGGAAAAATTAATTCTATCTTGAGCAACCTTGGTGATAACGTTCGAACGGATATGCAACTCTCAGAGATGAGGCGGCTATTCGAATTGTATAAAGGGATGGATAACCCCAAGATTTATCAAAAAGTATTGGAGGATTCGAAGGAGGGTTTGCTTTATGCGCCCGACACTACCGCCGAAACTGGTTTTATTTTACTACCAAGAGGGGATAATTATGATAAAATCAAAGAGCTTTTTCGCGATATTCTTACCTCCAAAAGTCAGTCAGATATTAAGCCAAAAATTTAGTATTCCTTTATTATGTAACGCTTAAAATGAGGCTTAGCAGGTCTTGTTTTTGTGCTATGGTAATCAGGGAGGCCGAAAAAAGGAAAAATCCCCACGTCGAAAACTTTCCTTCCGATGGATGAAGATGATTTTAAAGATTTTTAGGGTTTCAAATAAAACCCTGACGTATCTTGAACGCCCTGGCATCATTCGATGACAGGGCGTTTTTTTGTCGGAAAATTTGCATTATTTAGTGTAGATGCTATTTTAAAGTTATCGTAAAAATCATAATAAATTTTTTTAAAAAATAGTTGTTCTGAATTACGATTTTTCAGTACCTTAACCAGAGTCACTTGAAATACAGGGCTCATCTAACTGGAGGTATTTATGGCGAAGATAATTCCAGCAATCCTGGAATCAACGGAAGAGAGGGTGCGAGAAAGGGTATGCACACTCAAGCAGTATGGCTTAACTATAGCACATCTTGATGTAATGGATGGATTGGCAGTGCCAAATAGTTGCTGGGGTGATCTGGACGTTGCCGGCAACTTGGGTGTTGACCTCGAAGTTCATTTGATGGTTACTGAACCACTGAAAGCTGCCGAGAAGTGGCTTGAACTGGAAAATGTTATTCGCGTCATTGTGCGTGGTGAAGAAATTTTCAATTGGCAGGATTATTCTGCTTTGTCTTATGCCTCAGGAGGAAAGCTTGGTGTTGCATTCGATCCTAATAGTATTTTTACAAAAAACATTAATCAAGCTACGTTTTTCCTTGCAATGGGTGTATATTCAGGCTTTAGCGGTCAACGATTTCATGCATCAACTCTTGATAATATTGTGGTTGCAAAAGCTATAAATCCATGTATGCTTATTGGAGTTGATGGCGGAATGAATAAGGTCACCATACCAATTGTTAAGATGTTGGAGGTTGACTTTATTAATACATCCAGTTATTTCTGGAATAATAGCGATGATATCGAAAAAACCATTCAACTTGTCGAAGGGACATAATGTCCTAACGATGAATCGATTAATAAAATACTCAAATGGGGATTGACTAAGCCGATCTCCATTTTATTTTGCGCATAGAATGTGATATCCAAACATTTGTTTCAATGGGACTAATTGATTAAATAACTCGAAGCGTATATAATCATAGAAAAGCATTTAATTAATTTAACGCTTGTCGTATAAATTTTATGGATAATAATTATAAACAAACAGTAATTCCAATTATAATCGTTGCTGTGGCTGTTCTGGCTGCAGCTGGATATATTTATAAACAAAACAAAAATCAGTCGACCGGAGTGACTCAGAAAGCAAAAACGCAAGAAGTGTCTGTTGACAGTGAATCGCTGTCGAAAGAGGCAACTGATTATTCAAAGGCAGAGCGTTGGTTGGCGTTGCCAGTATCTAATGATAAAGCGGTTGATGTTTTTTATCTCTACCCAACAGCTTGGCAGAAGGCGAATAAGAGTGATCCTAATATTTGCGATATCAATAATCCTTCAATGCTAGCCGGATCAAAATTGGCATTTGGAAGACAAGCGACAGCGTTCGAAAATATGGGCAATATCTACGCGCCATATTATAGACAGGCGGACGCGGTATACACTCTTGCGTTGCCCCTTGAGGAACAAGAGAAAATTGTTGGCGGCATTCCAAAGACAGATGCTATGGCAGCTTTTGATTATTATATTAAACATTACAATAATGGTCGTCCGTTTATCTTGGCTGGACACTCGCAAGGCTCAAACATGCTGATTTATCTATTAGCTGAGTATATGCAAAAAAATCCTGATGTTTACAAAAGAATGATTGCTGCTTATGTGATTGGTTATTCTGTGACTGATGAGTATCTGGCCAAAAACCCCCACCTAAAATTTGCACAAAATTCTTCCGATACTGGTGTGATAATTTCCTATAACACCCAGGCTTCGACAATTCCAGGAAAAAATCCCGTTGTGTTGCCAGGCGCTCAAGTTATCAATCCAATCACTTGGACTACTGGAGAAAAGTTAGCTACTGCATCAGAAAATTTGGGATCAATTGCATTGAATAGAGATGGAACGGTTGTGACAGATGAAAACGGAGCCGCTGTGCCTGTTAAAAACTACGCTGATGCTCGTATCGATAGGGCTAAGGGTGTTTTGATTTGCAGTACGGTTGATGAAAGTAAGCTAGTGTTAGGATTTGGTCCAGGCGTCTATCATACCTATGACTATCCTTTCTAT
>JBAXPY010000034.1:0-11940 GCA_037132035.1 Candidatus Moraniibacteriota bacterium
GAACATCACCTTGAAAGAAAGAGGAGTGGTGAAGAGGAAGATTGTGGTTTAGGGGATGACTTGGATACTTGGCAGCTTTGGAAAAAAGATGCTAAAATGGGAGAGTTAAATTGTTAGTATATAATTTTGTGTATCAGGTAAAGCTGGATAAATTTGAAGGACCACTAGAATTGCTCCTAGAATTGATTGAGAAGGAGAAGTTGAGCATAACAGAGCTGAATCTTGCTCATGTGGCTGATCAATATTTGGAGCATATAA
Organism: Candidatus Moraniibacteriota bacterium; assembly: GCA_037132035.1. Taxonomy (GTDB): domain Bacteria; phylum Patescibacteriota; class Minisyncoccia; order Moranbacterales; family UBA2206; genus UBA9630. Next base: position 259 of record JBAXPY010000034.1, read on the forward strand.
AAGATAATAAAAATATCCATCTGGAAAATTTGGCAGATTTTTTGTCTGTGGCGGCAAAGTTAATTCTCATTAAATCTCGCGCTCTTTTGCCGATCCTGAAATTTAGCGATGAGGAAGAAGAAGAGATTGAAGAGCTTGCTCATCAGCTAGCGGAGTATAAGCGGTTCAAAGAAATTTCCGCCAAAATTGGGAAGTTGGCCATAGCACAGCAAGTCTCATATTCCAAGGCGCCATATCAGGGAATTAGATCAGTTTTCTATCCGCCAGAAGGTATCAATGCCTATGATTTGAAAAATTATTTTCAGAAAGTGCTTTCTGAAATTCCAGTCGCGTCAGTTTTGCAAGAAGAAATTGTAGGTGAAATTGTTACATTGGAAGAACGAATTAGTGATTTGGAAATTGCACTCCGCAATAAGCTCGAGACTTGTTTTTCAGAACTAGTGGCACAGGCGAAGGATAAGATTGATGTGATTGTGTCTTTTCTGGCGATGCTTGAAATGGTAAAGCAACGGATAATCCATGTGGAACAAAAAGAGCTATTTCATGATATTAAATTGAGTATGCGGAGCGGAGAATAGAAAAATTGAAAAATCAAATCTCAAAAATAAAAATAACAATGCAAAATAAAAAATGATTTTTAATCAGCGCGTTGATTCTGGATTTTAAATTGTCATTTTTTATTTTGATTTTTAAAATTTACATTTTATTCTAGGAAAATTAATTCAAAATTTATAAGAGCAATTACATGGATCCAGAAAAATTAAAATCAATCATTGAAAGCATTCTTTTTGTCAGTGGTGAGCCATTGGCGTTGATTAAACTAGCCAAAGTTGCCGATGCTACTGAGGCGGAAGTGGAGGCGGCTATTTCTGGCCTTGCTGAGGATTACGCAAAGGGTCGAGGGTTGCGGATTATTAAAATTAAAGATACAATCCAAATGGCTTCCAATCCTGATAATGCAGAATTTGTGGGGGAGCTGGTCAAAAGTGAAATTCAAGAAAATTTGAGTCAAGCTGCGTTAGAGGTGTTGTCAATCGTGGCTTATCGAGGACCAATCACTCGGGCAGAAATCGAAGCAATTAGGGGCGTGAATTGTAGTTTCACTTTGAGGGCGTTACTTATTCGCGGGCTTTTGGATAGAACAGAAAACATCAAGGACAATCGGCGCTATCTCTATAATATTTCATTTGATTTTTTGAAAAAGTTGGGGATGGATAGTGTGGAAAAATTGCCAGACTGGGAAACCTTAAATAAAAAAATAGAGGAGGGTGGCGCTTCTGCTCCAGAGAAGCAAATTGAATCCATCACAGAAACTCCTGAAAATGAAAAGCTGCCAGCTAATGAGGAGAGTCTTTGACGCGGCGGGTAGTGATTGCTAATAAATTTCGCTAACGATGTTATTTTTGCATGTTTAATATAATATATACAATTCTATTTTTTCTATTCTTGCCTAGTCTTTTTTTTGGGAATATTTCTGGTGAATTTGATAGGATAAAAAATGATGTATTAGCTACTAGTGGTGGACAAAAAGTTTTAGGTGAAGAAAAGGTTCGAACTTCGGAAGGGGACAACGCTGCAAAGGACTTCGAAGCGACACAAAGAAAAGAATATTCTCCTTTTAACTTAGCTGGCTCTGGGCTGGTGCCGAAAAGAAAACCCAGTTGCACTGATTTGAAGATGTGGGCAGGATCATCGGTTGCGATTGATGTTGATAGTGGAACAATTTTGCATTACGATGACGGGAGAAAACAAACCCAAATTGCTTCGCTGACAAAAATGATGACTGCAATCTTGGTGGTGGAAAACATTAAGGATTTTAATGAAGAAGTTGTCATAAAAAAAGAAGGCTTGAACGTCGCGGGAACAGTAGTGGGTTGCCCAACTAGTGTGTTTTGCAACGGGAACCGGATGTATGCAGGAGAGAAGGTGCGCGCTATCGACCTTTTTAAGGCCATGCTGCTCAATAGTGCCAATGACGCTGCAACATCGCTCGCGATTCATATCTCTGGAACACCAGAAAAATTTGTGGAAAAAATGAACCAAAGGGCGAAAGACCTTGGTCTCATTGATACGCATTTTTGCACTCCCTCAGGGCTGGAGATTGATGGAAGAGAGAATGAATGCTATTCCTCCGCCTATGATATTGCCAGAATCGGAGCCGCTTCTTTGAAATATGATTTGATTTGGGATACAATGAAGATAATCGAAGGGCAGTTTTATTCGACTGATGGGAAATACATGCATCTTCTGAAAAACACTGACTTGCTTTTGGGCAATATTTCCAATTGCTTGGGAGGAAAAACTGGCTTTACTCCACTTGCTGGGAAATCCTTGCTCATGGGCTCAACTGACCCGACCGGTAAACACAAAGTGATTACGGTACTCCTGAATGATGAAAAGCGTTGGGATAATATGAAGGTACTTTTGAATTGGGTGTATAATAGTTATGAATGGAAATAAAAGGAGAACTTATCAATTTGGCGCATTTCTTCGTTAAAACCTGCGCTGCTCGCTCGGCGTAACAGTAATTACGCCTTGCTCTCTGCTCGGTTTTGCCTCGAACTGCACTCAAATTGATAAGTTCTCTGTAAATATTATGGAACTAGCTCAAATACAAACAATCCCCGATGTGCTTAATGTGCTCAAAGTTTTTTTCACCGGTTTTTTGGCCTTTCTTTTGGCCTTCTTTTTGACGCCAGTCCTGACTCATTTTTTATATAAATATAAGATTGGGATAAAGATAAAGACAAATGGAGTAGATGGTGAGAAGCTGACTTATGTTAGTGAATTGCATAAGCACAAAAGTGGCACACCTGTTATGGGTGGGATTTTGGTCTGGTTTTCCGTTTTAGTTCTGGCTTTAGCCTCGCACTACGTTTTCCCTCTATTCGCCCAGTGGACGGGAATTAATTTTTTTGCGCGCCTAGATTTTCTCAGCAGGAAACAAGTCTGGCTTCCACTTTTCGCCCTCATTTCGGCTGGAATTTTGGGGTTTTGTGACGATTGGGCGAGCGTGCGCGGATTGGGTAAAAATAAAGGCGGTGGCATTCGCTTTCTCTCACGTTTTGGCTGGCTAATTCTCATTTCTGCTCTCGGTGCCTGGTGGTTTTACTATAAATTGAGCTGGCACCATATTCACGTCCCAGCCATGGGAGATTTCAATATTGGTCTTTGGTATGTCCCACTTTTTATGTTCGTTATTCTATTCGCCGCAATTTCTTCCAATGAAACAGATGGCCTGGACGGGCTTAATGGCGGCGTGCTCCTCATTGCTTTTAGCTCTTTTGGTCTCATTGCCTTTTTCCAAAATAAAATGGATTTGGCCGCTTTTTGTGTGGCGATTGCCGGAGCACTCTTGGCATTTCTGTGGTTCAACATTTGTCCCGCCCGATTTTTCATGGGAGACACCGGGGCGATTTCCTTGGGCGCGACATTGGGCGTTGTCGCCATGCTCACTAACTCAACTCTAGTTTTGTTTATTATCGTTTTTATCTATGTGCTCGAATCAGGCTCAGTCGTGATTCAGATGACCTCCAAAAAGTTTTTCCATCGCAAGGTTTTCCTCGCCGCTCCCATTCATCATCACTTCGAAGCCAAGGGCTGGCCGGAAACCAAAGTGACAATGCGCATCTGGATCTTCACCGCCGTCACCGCCCTCGTTGGAATTATCATCGGAATTTTGGGGATGGGGACGTATCATTAGATTTTTCAAATATTGTAAAAAACAAAGCGCCGACTTTTAGTTGATGCTTTTTGATAATAACTGGATTTTAGAGATGGGGAATGTATAGAATGGAATTGCAAAAAAGTCTATATAATAAGCTAGAATAAATCCATAAAACTGCTTCTCGCATCAGCAGGTTTGTCTAATAAATCATTTTTCAATGCTCTTTTGGAGCTGACTGGTCGGCCATTTTCGGAGCTTAGCTTGGCGTTTATCCCGACGGCATCTAATGTGGAAGAAGACGACAAACTATTCTGATTTTTTCACCACGTTTGTTCCGAAAGACAATCATACTTACAATAGGCAGGAAAAAGCTTTCGTGGATATTATTTTGAAGTGGGTTTTGAAAAATAAGGCTTAATCTTAATAGGCTGAGAATCTGCGCTAAAAACCATTGATTCAAATCAATGGTTTTTTATTTGACAACATTTTAGGGTGGGCGTATATTATACCTGGGGGGGAGGTAACCTGCTAAGGCGGAATTTTAAATTTTTAATTTTAAAACTATATGATGCAAAAAGAGGATGGGCAAATTTTAATTGGGCTCAAAAAAGCGCGGACGCATTTGGCCAAAGTGATCGCGATGGTTGAGGAGGGGGAATATTGCGTTTCGATTATGCAACAGAATTTGGCGGTCGTTGGGCTTTTGAAATCGGCTAATGACAAGCTTTTGGCGCGCCATCTTAACAGTTGCTTTATGAACGCCATGAAAGGCACGAATGAAAAAAGAAAACAGGAAATGATTGATGAAATCTTGCAATTAAATAAGATGTCTAAATAAAATTTTTTAATTAAAAAATTATGCAAACAAAAACAGTTTATATTAAAGGCATGCATTGTGTCAGTTGCGAGAAACTCCTTGACGATGAACTCTTGAGCGTTCCTGGTGTCTCGCGCGTGCGTGCGGATCGCAAAAAGGGTGTCGTGGAGCTGGACTATGAAAAAGATGAGCCAAATTTCTATAAAGTTAAGGCTGCGGTAGAAAAGTTTGGTTATACTGCGTCACAACAAAAAGAGGTTGTGTCTGCTGGGCTGGTACAAAAGAGTTCTTGGCAATCTTGGCTTTGGGCGGTTGCCTTTGTGGCTTTAATTATTGTTGGGTTTCAAATGTTTCAAAATTCCAGTTTTGGACAAAAAATCGGTGTGACCGGATCTGGCGCTGATTTTGGCACAGCGTTTTTGATTGGTCTCGTGGCTTCTGTTTCCAGTTGTTTGGTGGTGGTTGGATCGGTGGTGATTGCGTTCTCAGAAAAATATAGGGGAGAGAAAAAAAGATTTTTAGGTGGCGCTGTGAAGCCAAATCTATTTTTTCATTTCGGACGACTCGGAGGATTTTTCGTGCTCGGCGGGCTGCTTGGCGCGATTGGTGGCGGGATAAATATTAGTGGCAATTTTATTGCAATCTACACCATAATTATTGCGGCAGTTCTCGCAATCTTAGGACTCAATATTTTGGGGCTATTTCCTGATATTGCAAACTTAGGTCTTTCTATGCCGAGATTTTTTAGTGCGCCATGGGGGAAGTTGAAACAGTCAGAAAATCCAGCCGCGCCGTTTCTTTTAGGTGTAATGACATTTTTTCTGCCTTGTGGTTTCACACAGAGTATGCAAATTCTGGCGGTTGCATCTGGTAGTTTTATGCGCGGAGGACTTGGGATGTTACTTTTTGCGCTTGGAACAGTGCCGTCACTGCTTGCTCTTGGTGTGACAACTTCTTGGAGCAAGGGCAAAAATGCCGCCATTTTCCAAAAAGTGGCCGGGATACTGATTGTCCTTTTCGCTTTTTATACGTTTAATTCCGGATTGGCTCTGGTTGGCGCTTCTGAAAATTTATTCAGTCGCCCAAGCAATGTTGGAAAAAATGATGGGAAAAATCAGTCACAAAATGTGAAAACTGACGCAACTGAGCAACTAATTGAGATGCATGTAACTAGCGCTGGTTTTTCACCGAATGTTTTGCGCTTGAAAAAGGGAGTGCCGGTGCACTGGGTTATAAAAGGGGATGCTATCACAGGCTGTACGAATAAAATCATTGTTCCAAGCTTGGGAATCTTGCAAGCACTAAGCTCTGGTGATAATATTGTTAATTTCACTCCAGACAAAGTCGGCGAAGTGCCTTTTAGCTGCTGGATGGGAATGGTGCGAGGGAAGTTTATTGTAGAGTAAAACTTTCAATACTTCCCTTCTCCCTTCGGGAGAAGGTGGCTGCAGGCCGGATGAGGGAGTTATGTTAAAATAGAAAATATCCAAATTTTATCTAGCCTTTCTTGGTAAATAATGTACCCTCACCTGTCCTTCGGACATCCTCTCCCGGAGGGAGAAGAGAATATTAATAAAAAAATTTCTTAATTTAAAATTTATGCCAAATAAAAAAATCATTTTTGAGATAACCGGGATGACTTGCGCTAGTTGCAGTGCAAGCAATGAAAGAGCGCTTACTAAAACTCTAGGGATTAAAAAAGCGTCCATTAATTTCGCGACAAAAAAAGCGCTTGTTGAATATGATGATAAGTTACTCAGCGAGACGGATGTGAAAAAAATCATTCTTTCCAATGGCTATGGGATTGGCGGTGAGCGTATTCGCAAACATCAGATAATCAATAAATATGCTCAGTACAAGAATGAGTTATTTGGTAATGTGAAAGTCCGCTTCATTTTGTCTGTAATTTTTTCTTTTCCAATTCTGCTTGGGATGGTTTGGAAGTTTAAATTTGGAGTTATGTTCCTTGACATCGATTTGATTATGTGGACACATATCGTATTGGCGGCAATTGTTGTATTTATCTTTGGTTGGCCTTTCCATCGCATGGCCTTTCTTCAAGCAAAAAGAGGAGAGGCGAATATGGATAGTCTAATTTCCATGGGAACATTGGTGGCATTTTTCTTTAGTATTTGGGCAATTTTTCACGGACAAAAAGAATACTTTGAAACGGCAGCTGTGATCATTATGTTTATCCTTTTGGGAAAATATTTGGAGGACATTAGCGTGCAAAAAACTGGTGAAGCGATGCGTCGTCTTATGGAGCTTGGCGCGAAGCGGGCACGTATTCTGGTTAGCGGAGAGGAAAAAGAGGTGGAAATTTCGGAATTAAAGATTGGGGACGTGGTAGTCGTGCGTCCGGGAGAAAAAATTCCACTTGATGGGTTTGTGGTTGATGGACGGTCGGCTGTCGACGAATCAATGCTGACTGGTGAATCACTTTTAGTAGAAAAGAAAGTAGGAGATTATGTTTTTGGTGCGATGCTCAATGAGGATGGAATATTGAAAGTGCGCGTTTCTCAAACAGGGGAGGGAACAGCATTAGCGCAAATTATTCGAACGGTTGAAGAGGCGCAAAATTCTAAGTCGCCGTTTCAAAAAATGGCCGATAAAACTTCTCGAATTTTCGTGCCGACAGTTTTGATTCTTGCATTTTTGACTTTCTTGGGTTGGTCATTAATTGCGCATGAGATGATGAGAGCGATTATCTATGCTGTCTCAGTGCTTGTCATTGCTTGTCCTTGTGCGCTTGGACTTGCGACGCCAACTGCGATTATGGTAGGAGCGGGGCGGGGCGCGAAGCAGGGAATATTGTTCAAAAGCGGAGAGAGCTTCGAGAGAATCAAAGACATTTCGATGGTGATTTTTGATAAGACTGGGACACTCACCAAAGGAAAGCCAGCTGTCAAGAAAATTTTGAAAAATCCTAGGGCCAAAGAAATTGATTTTTTGGAGCTGGCTAATATTCTTGCGCTTAATTCCCAGCATCCTTATTCTAGGGCGATCGTAGCTTATGCAAATAAACTAAATTTAACATCTGGTGGTCAAAAGATTAAAAATATTAAAGAGGAAAAGGGTCGAGGGCTTTCTGGAACAGATCAGCTAGGGAGAATAATTCTCTTGGGTAATGCAAAAATTATTACAAAAAATAATTTGGACAGCCAATGGGTTAGACAGATGGAAGCTGACTTGGAAAATCAAGCTGGCGCGCTTTTATTTGTGTCATATGGCGAAGTTGTGCTTGGCGCATTTCTCATTGAAGATGAGATCCGTGATGAGGCCAAAGATGTTGTTGCAACGTTGAAAAAGATGCGTTTGAAAGTGGGAATAATTTCCGGGGATCGCATGGTTGTGGCTCGGGCAGTGGCAAAAAATTTAGGGATTAATAATATTATTGCCGAAGTCATGCCTCACGAAAAATTGGAAGCGATTAAGAAATTTCAAATCCAGGGAGAACGAGTGGTTTTTGTTGGCGACGGAATCAATGACGCGCCAAGCCTTATTCAAGCCGATCTTGGTATTGCGATGGGCAGTGCTATGGATATTGCCAAAGAAGCGGGACAAATCGTGATGCTTGAAAATAATCTCAATAAAGTGGTTGAAGCAATTTTGATTTCCCGAAAAACATTCCGCGCCATCAGACAGAATCTATTTTGGGCGTTTTCTTACAATATTATAGCGATTCCGCTTGCGATGCTCGGTTTTCTCACACCCGCTATTGCTGCCGCGGCGATGTCTTTTAGCTCGGTTTCGGTGGTTTTAAACAGTCTGCGGGTTTCGAAATAAATTCTTTTGTTGTTATTTCTTGTAGCAGAAACGTATTATAAATACGTTTCTGCCCCGTTGGGGCGTCTTAACGTTTGTCCACGTCAGTGCGTTGTAATTGAAACGTTTATCGCTAACCAACGGACCTCAAGACGGCCCAGCGGGGCGTCTCTACCTTATGATGATTAAATCATTGAACTTCCCCTGTGGATAACTCCGTTTCTTGGCTTAGAATATACCCCTTGTCAAGAATTTTGCTTGTGGTATAATTCTATTGTGTTACACTATATATAGTATAAAAAAGGAAAAAAGTATGAATTGTCCGTTTTGCTACAACACTGAAACCAAGGTCGTTGATTCGCGAGAAACTAATGAAGGCAAGATCACGCGGCGGCGGCGAGAATGCTTGAAATGTGAGGCGCGTTTCAGCACCTATGAAGAGATAGAACTTTTGCGACTGAGTGTGCTCAAAAAAAGTGGCCTCAAAGTGGATTATGACAAAACTAAGATTGAGACTGGAGTGAGAAAGGCGTTAGAAAAACGTCCAGTGACAGAGGAAAAAATCACACAGTTTATCGGAGAGGTTGAATATGAAATTCGGACCAAGGAAAAACCAGAAATAAGCACCAGGGAAATTGGCAAGATAATTCTCAAAAAACTGCGGGAATTGGATGAAGTAGCCTATGTGCGATTTGCCAGCGTCTACAAATCATTTGCCAATATTGAAAGTTTTAAAAGAGAATTGGATACATTTGATAAATAATTTTTAGGGGGATAATTGAAATAAAAAATAATAAAAAAACTGTATGGCAAAAAAAGTAGTAGCTGCTAAAAAAGCGGTAGTCGCTAAAATGGTGGTGAAAAAAAAAGTTGGTGATATTGAAATTAAAAAAGTCATCAAACGCAATGGCGTTATCGCTAATTTTGACGATGGCAAGATTGCCAAAGGTATAACTAAGGCACTCCAGTCAACAAATGAGGGCGCAGCAGAAGATGCTAAAAAAGTTACTGAAAAAGTGGTGAAGCTTTTGGGTAGGAAGCATAAAAAGGGCTACGTACCAGAAATTGAAGAAATTCAAGATTTAGTGGAAAGAGTGCTTATGATCTTGGATTTTGAGGAAACTGCTAAGGCCTATATTCTTTATCGCGAGCAACATAGAAAGGTGCGTGAGGCTGAGCAATCCCTAGATGAAGCTGTGAACTTGGTGGATAAATATATCCAAGAAATTGACTGGAAGGTGAAGGAAAACGCTAATATGGCCTATTCTCTCCAAGGGTTGAATAATTACATTTCATCCATTGTTAGTTCAAAATATTGGATGAATCGAGTTTATACAAAAGCTATTCGCGAAGCGCATGAGGAGGGAGATTTTCATATTCATGACTTGCAATTGCTTGCAGCTTATTGCTGCGGTTGGGATCTGCAAGATCTTCTCCGACGGGGCTTTACTGGCGTTCCAGGAAAGGTGGCGTGTAAACCTGCGAAGCATCTAGGTTCAATTTTGGGCCAGATGGTGAATTTCACCTATACCACGCAAGGCGAGGTGGCAGGCGCACAAGCATTCTCAAATTTCGATACATTGCTTGCTCCGTTTGTACGCTATGATAAATTGACTTATGAAGAAGTGAAGCAGGAAATCCAGTCGTATGTTTTTAATATGAATGTTTCTACTCGCGTTGGTTTTCAAACACCATTTTCCAATATTACGATGGACATCACTTGTCCTAAGAATTTGAAAAATGAGGCGGTGGTTTTTGGGGGCTTTCCACAAAAAGAAACTTATGGCGAATTTCAGGAGGAGATGAACGTGATTAACAAGGCTTTTGCGGAAGTGATGACAGAAGGGGACGCAAATGGTCGAATATTTACTTTTCCTATTCCGACCTATAACATTGGCAAGGATTTTGACTGGACAGATAAGCGCTTTGATGCAATTTGGGAAATGACTGCCAAATATGGCATCCCATATTTTGCCAACTTTGTTAACTCTGACATGGATCCAGACGATGCTCGTTCCATGTGTTGTCGTTTGCGATTGGACAATAGAGAGCTTCATAAGCGTGGCGGTGGACTTTTCGGAGCCAATCCGCTTACAGGGTCAATTGGGGTTGTTACAATCAATCTGCCTCGCCTAGGACATGTTGCAAAGAATAAGAAAGAATTTTTGACGAAATTAAATCATTTGATGGATTTGGCCAGAGAGAGTTTGGAAACGAAAAGAACGATGGTTGAAAAACTGACTGAAGGCGGTCTCTATCCCTATACTAAATTCTATCTTGCTCCAATCAAGATGCGTCGTGGGCAGTATTGGGCTAATCATTTTTCCACTATTGGCCTGATTGGAATGAATGAAGCTCTATTGAACCTGATTGGGAAAGATATCACTACTCCGGCTGGACAGAAAATGGCAGAAGAAATTCTAATACATATGCGTCAAAGAATTATTGGGTACCAGAAAGAAACCGGTAATCTCTACAACTTGGAAGCCACTCCGGCTGAGGGCACATCCTACCGCTTGGCACGAATTGATCGCAAAAAGCATCCAGAGATTATTTTTGCTAACAATGATAATGTGAAAGATAAAAACGCTGAGCCATATTACACCAACTCTTCTCAGCTTCCCGTTCATCACACTGAAGATATTTTCGAAGCTTTGGATCTCCAGGATAACTTGCAGACAAAGTATACTGGAGGAACGGTACTGCACGGATTCTTGGGCGAGCGGATCTGGGATATTGAAACGACCAAGCAGTTGGTGCGAAAGATTGCTGAAAACTATTCTTTGCCCTATTTTACACTCACTCCAACTTTCAGTATCTGCCCAGTGCACGGTTACATCAATGGCGAGCATCCCTTTTGTCCAAAATGTGTGATGGAGCAAAAAACAGAAGTTTATTCCCGCGTTGTGGGCTATATCCGTCCAGTGGCACAGTGGAATGGTGGTAAACAAGAGGAATTCTGTGATCGTAAAGAATTTAAGGTAGAGAAAAAATAAATTTAAAATATAAATAATAATTTAAAAAAACAATATGCAAAAACAAATTTGCCACGATTGTGGTTGTGAACTTAAGATGAATGATGAATACATGAGCTATGTGATGGAAAGCGGGGAGTATTGTAAGTGTAAAAGTTGCCATGAGGCGGATCCGATGCTGAGAAATTTTCAAAAGACAGAAGTTTATTCGCGCGTTGTGGGCTATATCCGTCCAGTGGCACAGTGGAATGGTGGCAAACAGGCAGAATTTGATGATCGCAAGGAATTCAAAGTGGGTGACGCGGCTTGCGTTTGCTAAAACCTAAGAAAGATAGCGGGGCAATCTTGTTTTTGACGGGATTGCCCTGAATTTTACCCCAGTGTCATCCTCGCGGAGGCGGGGATCCAGGCACCTCTAACCTAAAATTTAGAAAAAACATATTATTATAAAATAAACC
>JBAXPY010000035.1:0-11298 GCA_037132035.1 Candidatus Moraniibacteriota bacterium
GTATTATACGGCCCATAGTAATGATGATGACTTTGCGTCACACCGATTCCATTTTCAATTTCTGGTAAAATTATTCTTAAAATTCCCGCCTCTCGCAGTCGCTCAATTCCTTTTGCAGGAGTTGACGACAAAATGATTTTTGAAAATTCATCCCGAATTCGTTCTGCTGAAATAAGTTTTAAACTCTCGGAATTCTTTTGAATTGCCAGAAAAGTTTTTTTTTCAATTGTAAGTTCCAGCGTCACCGAAAACCGAATCGCCCGCATCATTCGAAGCGCATCTTCATTAAACCTTTCATTAGCATCTCCCACCGCTCGAATTAATTTATTTTCCAAATCCTCCTGCCCAGAAAATAAATCTATTAATTCAAATTTAGTGCCAGCTATTTTTTCAATCTTTTTCTGTTCACTGACACCAATTGCCAACGCATTAATCGTAAAATCACGTCTAGATAAATCTTCCTCCAAAGTTTTCGCAAATTTTACCTCATCTGGGTGCCTTTTGTCGGAATATTTTGATTCAATGCGATAAGTCGTCACTTCCACAACATCAGTTACTTCTTTTTTTTGTGCTTCTTGGTTGCTGCTCACCACCTGTTTGCCAGTAGACAAGGACTCCTGACTTCTGATTTTAATCCCTACTGTTCCAAAGTTATTTTCATACACAGAATCCGGAAATATTTTTTGCACATCATCTGGCCTAGCATTAGTCGCAATATCCCAATCTTTTGGCACGTTACCCAATAACAAATCCCGCACGCAACCGCCCACGACATATGCCTCAAAACTAGCCTTCTCAAGCCTTTCCATCACCGAGAGAACGTGTTTAGGTGTATTAAAATTCAGCCTATTTTCCTTTTTCATATTCACCATTCTAGCAAATAATTTTGAAATTAGCGAATATGATTTCTACCATCATAGAGACGCCCCAACGGGGCGTCTCTATAAAATTTCGTAAAATTCTGCTCGACAGACTCGTCCTCTCATGCTAATATAGCTAAGTAAGCTAGACTTGGTCTAGATTTTACGTGTCTTTTTCGAAATTATTTTTAACCCTTTTTTAAATAAAATCTCATGAATATTCAATATTACGGGCACTCTTGTTTTAAAATCTCTCTAAAGCCTGCGGGTAGAGGTCAAAATGAGGTAGTTTTTTTCATTGATCCTTTTGACAAATCAGTCGGACTTCGCCCACCACAAGGGCAAGCTGATTTTGTCCTTGTTTCACATAATCATTCGGACCACAACAATACAGAGGCACTGAAAGGCGAACCGCGCATCATCGATCTACCTGGTGAATATTCAGTCAAAGGAGTTAATGTGATTGGTATCCCTTCATTTCACGACGACGTCCTTGGGAAAGAAAGGGGCTTAAATACGATATTTCTCATTGATAGTGAGGAAATGAAAATTTGTCATCTTGGTGATCTCGGATCTGACTTGAACGAAAAACAACTAGAAAAGATTGGCACAGTCAATGTCCTCATGGTTCCGATTGGAGGGAAATACACCATTGATTATAAAAAAGCCATCGAAACGATAAAAAAGATAGAGCCAAATATTATTATCCCGATTCATTTCAAAATGAAAAATTCTAGCGCCGACATTGATGATGAAAGTAAGTTTTGTTTGGAAATGGGATATTGCGTCAAAGAAAGACCTTCGAAACTAAACCTAAAAAGCAAGGATTTAGAGGGAAAAAACATGGAGATATTGATAATGGGTATTGAATAATTTCCGCTTTGCAATGAATATTCAAAGAAGATTAGAGGAAATCCGACGAAAACCGGAACATGTAAAATTGCGCTACACCTATATAGCCGTAGCTATTTCAATGTTTTTTATTTTGATTTTGTGGTTTTTTTCCCTGGCAGACACTATTAATAAAACCAGGACACCAAAAAACGAAAATGTTTTCAAGGATATGCAATCTCAAAAAAAATCCCTGAAAGACGCCACGACTGATGTGAAAAAATCACTTGATGACTTGAATAAGAGCCTTAAAAATGATGGAACCCAGCTAGATGAAAGTCAACTAGAACCAACTAGCAAAGAAATTTTACCTTAATATTAATCAATCCCGCGACTTACGTGTTTGCCAAAGAATTGTTCGCACACACAATTTACTTAGCCAGAAGAGCTCTTAGTAAACTAGTGCCAAGCTGACCAAAATGAGGAAGTGTCGCTTTTGAAAATAATTATTTGGCAAATGCGTAAGTCCTAAATTCTTAGAAAAAACTCCTATGGAAATGAAAATTGAGCTGGAAAATATCCAAGCCAGAGAAATAACCGAAGAAATCCAACAATCCTATCTGGATTATGCTATGAGCGTCATTGTTTCGCGCGCCCTTCCTGATGTTCGTGACGGCATGAAGCCAGTGCACAGAAGAATTCTCTATTCCATGTGGAACACGGGCCTGCGCGCAAACGCGAAATTCCGTAAATCCGCTACTGTGGTTGGAGAAGTATTGGGAAAATATCACCCACACGGCGACGTCGCAGTTTATGATTCAATGGTTCGCATGGCCCAAGACTTCTCCCTACGCTACCCTCTAGTCAAAGGTCAAGGAAACTTTGGCTCCATGGACGGTGACAGTGCAGCCGCTTATCGTTACACTGAAGCCAAGCTTTCAGCCATTTCTGAAGAAATGCTTATTGATATTGAAAAAAATACGGTTGACTTTGTGCCAAACTTTGACGGCCAGCACAAAGAGCCTACCGTACTTCCAGCTAACTTACCCCAGCTACTCCTAAATGGCTCGATGGGAATTGCGGTTGGTATGGCAACAAACATTCCGCCACATAATATCACTGAGCTAATCGAGGGAATTGATCATCTAATCGACAACCCGAACGCCACAGTTGAAGATCTTTGTGAGTTCGTAAAAGGTCCTGACTTCCCTACTGGCGGAATAATTTACAACAAAAAAGACATAATTGAAGCCTATAGAACCGGTCGTGGCAAGATTCTTACTCGAGCAAAAGCCGAAATCAATGAAACTAAGGCTGGCGCATTCCAAATTATCGTAACCGAGATGACTTATGCCACCAATAAGTCCACAATGATTGAAAGAATGGCTGATCTTGTGAAAGAAGGAAAAATTGTTGGCATCCGCGACATTCGCGATGAATCAGACAAAGACGGTGTAAGACTCGTCATTGAACTCAAAAAAGACGCTTACCCACAAAAAGTGCTCAATAAACTCTATGATCTCACTGATTTACAAAAGAATTTCAATGTCAATATGCTGGCTTTGGTTAATGGCATTGAACCAACCGTACTAAACTTGAAATCAATTTTTGAATACTACATCATCCACCGCAAAGAAGTCATTACTCGCCGCACAAAATTTGATCTAGAAAAAGCCAAAGATCGCGCCCATATTTTGGAAGGTCTCAAAAAAGCTCTTGATCACATTGACGCTGTCATCGAAACAATCAGAAAATCCAAAACCAAGGAAGAAGCGCATGTGAATTTGATGAAAAAATTCAAGTTCTCTGACAGACAAACCACTGCCATTCTAGAAATGCGCCTTCAAACTCTGGCTGGCCTTGAACGCAAAAAGATCGAAGACGAGCTAGCCGAAAAACTGCGTATCATCGCTGAACTAGAAGCTATTCTCAAAAGTGAAAAGAAAATCTTAGGCATTGTCAAAAGCGAACTCGATCGTGTGAAGGAAAAATATGGCGACGAGCGAATGACTAGGATCATCAAATCCGGTGTCACAGAGTTTAAGCAAGAAGACTTAGTTCCCAATGAAGAAGCCATTATCACCATTTCCAAAGAAGGTTATATCAAAAGAATGAATCCAACCGTCTATAAGGTTCAAAAGCGTGGTGGAAAAGGTGTGATTGGCGCAACAACCAGAGAAGGAGATGAAATTGAAAAACTCCTAGGTGTTATGACACACGACAATCTCCTTTTCTTTACAAATAGTGGAAAAGTTTTCCAAACCAAGGCCTATGAAATCCCAGAATCATCCAGAATTTCCAAGGGCCAATCAATTGTCAACTTCCTCCAATTGTCAGGAGAAGAAAAAGTGACAGCTGTCATTGCTTTCAATAAAGACGACAACTACAAATTCCTCTTTATGGCCACCGAGATGGGCACAGTCAAAAAAACTACCCTCGAAGAATTTGAAAATGTTCGCCGCTCAGGACTTATCGCTATAAAGCTAGACAAGGGAGATGCTCTCCGTTGGGTAAGCGCCACGACAGGCACTGATGAAATTTTCATCACTACCTCGCATGGTCAAGCAATCCACTATAGAGAAGCTGATGTCCGCTCAATGGGACGCTCTGCGACAGGCGTTCGCGGCATTAAACTCAAAAAGGATGACCTCGTTGTTGGAATGGACGTCTTTTTCAAAGGTCAAAAAGGCAATCAACTACTCGTTATCACTGAAAATGGTTATGGGAAAAGATCAGATGTTAAATACTACAAAATCCAAAAACGTGGAGGATCTGGCATTAAAACTGCGTCTGTTACTGCAAAAACAGGAAAATTAGTCGGAGCAAGTATCGTCAACATCGACAATCTTGATGCCGACCTAATTCTCACTTCCGACAAGGGGCAGATCATCCGCATCCCCCTCGTCAGCGTCTCAGTCCTCGGCCGCGCCACGCAAGGTGTCCGAGTAATGCGACCACAAGCAGGAGATAAGGTTTCTGCTATCACAGTACTATAGAAAAAAATAAAGTTATCCACAACTTGAACACTAAAAAAGACACCCGGTGGTCTGTCCCAAAACTCTCACATAAGTGAGAGTTTTTTGGTATAATTAAGGTGTAATCATATATTTTTTAATATATGTCTTTCAAAACATCCAGCCTTAGCTAAAGCTTTCTTCTTCCCCCTAATTATGGAGATTTCCGGGAAGAATCCCATAAAGCAGTAGTCCTCAATGAATTCATGCAAGAGGTCGATACAAGCAGATTAAAACACAGTTACCATAATGAGCATGGGGAAGGGCTGCTTACCATCCGGAAATGCTTTTGACTGTTCTCGTCTATGCCTACATGAATGGGATATTCAGCAGCAGAAAAATAGCCAAAAGTCTCAGGCAAGATCTGGCGTTCATGTATCTAGCCGGAAAAGAGACCCCCGACTTTCGAACTTTGGCGCGATTCCGGAAAGAGAAAGGGTCGCACCTAGAGAGTATCTTGGCCGAAGTGATTCGTAAAGCCCATGAGCTCGGCTTGGTTTCTTTCGGTGTCTGTAGTCTGGACGGGACAAAAATATATGCCAATGCCAGCAAGGAAAAAAATATCGATAAAAATGATTTACGAGATAAGGTTCGTGGCCTCATGGAAAAGGCGGAGAATGTGGACGCCAAAGAAGATAAACTGTACGAAAAGAATGAAGATGACCAAGATCCAGAGCTCAAGACAAAGGCCGGTAGAAAAAGGCGCAAGGGGGAAATCAAAGCCAAAAAGATTAATACCACCGATCCTGATTCAAAACTTATGCAGATGAAGCGCAAAGACTATGCTAATGAATACAATGTGCAAAGCATATCGGAAAACGGCATCATTTTGTCCAGCTCAATTTTTAATACTTCCGCTGATCAGAATACGCTCATACCAACTATTAAGAAGCTACAAAGTGGCCATCAAACTCCCGAAAAGATCCTGGCAGACAAAGGTTACTCCACGCAGAACAATTATTCATTCTGCGAAGAGCAAGGCATCGATGCCTACATCCCTATTTGTTACTCCGGAGCTGATTCGGGAGACTATACCTACAACAAGAAAAAAGATGTGTATACGGATCAAAATGGAAGAGCATTCTTTTTTAAGCAGCACTCGGGCAAGTTGCCCGGAGCCGGTCCATGAAGGAAACACAAAGATCATTCATTTTATAGGTCGACTGCTTATGAACACCTAAATAGTACTACAGGGAAGAAGAAATACTTATCCATATCTCCTGTCTGGCAAAGACACGCGCAAAAACAAAAAGAAAAGCTGTCCACTTCGCAGGGGAAAACAATATACCGGCAAAGGATGTATGATATCGAAGGAGTATTCGCCAACATTAAAAGGAATCTGAAGTTTACATCGTTTCTCCTGAGGGGTCTCAATCGAATGGAACCTCATCTCTCTTGCCCATAACCTGAAAAAAATCACTTAGAAGTTCTGCCAAATGCAGAACGCTTTTTTGTTGTGAACAAAAACTCCTACTTTCGCAGGAGTTTTGGGACAGACCCAGCGGTGTCTTTTTCCTATTTAGCTAAAAGTTTAATTTTTTTATAAAATTATTCAAAAACTTCAAAATATAAGAGATAGGCATTTTTTTCTATCAATACTGGCTTACTTTTCTGTTTAGTATTTATGCTATAAGTTTCAGATTTCGATCTTCTATCCGAGTATGCAAGATAATACGACTTGATTGTTTTTTTGAGTAGAATAGTTTTGAGAAAATCTCCTTTCCCATGCAATCAGGATTGAGAACGACACTCGCATCCGTAAATTCATCAATAATCGACTTATTTCCTGAACCCAAGTCGTAGCTTAATAAATTATAATTACCAATCTTATCTGAAAATAAATAATAAACTATATTATGCAATATTTCAATACATTTGTCAAACTATGTATGCAGCCGTAAATTCTATTCTGAACTGCACCTATTTCATAGTCCGTCCCTCACCTATCTTTCGGACATCCTCTCCCGTAGGGAGAAGAGGCTTTTTGCAAAATTGTTCCACGTGGAACATTCGCGCGGAACAATTTCCACAAAAACAGAATAAACAAAACCAACCCAACAATCCCCCATTCTGACCAAATTAAGAGAAAAACATTATGCACCGGCTGGTATTGCCAGATCTCGAGATTGGGAAAAAGTCTTTCCGCCTCAAAAATAAACTGCCCAGTGCCAATTCCGATAATCGAATTATCAGAAATGATCCGATCAGAAATTGACAAATATAAATTTCTTTCCCCCAATGACTTCATGAAAAAGGCCTTAAAATCAAATTTAAAATACACCAAATCAACAAGCGCAATAAGCAAAAACCCAATAACTAAAGCAAACTTAGTCAAGCCTGATTTAAAATGTTCCACGTGGAACAATTTTGAAATTTTATTTCCAAAATTGTTCCACGTGGAACAATTTGCGAAATCACTTTCGCCACTTTTTTTCGAATCCAAACCATTGCTCTTACTCATTCCACGCCTGCCCAGTGATCCAAAAATGTTCCACGTGAAACATTTTTGAAATTTTCGGGATGGAACATTTATATACACAAGAGCAACCACCAACGCTAAAATAGCTGCTTTGGAGAAGGAAAGAAGAATTCCAAATATCTGAATCAATAATATTAAGTTAATAATATTGCACAAATTAAGCATTTTTACTCCCAGGAAAGACCCAATTGTTCCACGTGGAACAATTTGACCAGACTGATTACTCACACCCAGATTGTTCCACGTGGAACAATTTTCCAACTGATCGTGCTCGAGTTGTTCCACGTCACCCACAGAATGTTCCACGTGGAACATTTTTTTATAAAGCATTGTCACTATGATTGAAAAAAACAAAAATCCACCCAAAAGATTGGGATGCGGGAACAAGCCATAAGCCCTGATTAGCGAGTGATGATTAGCGATAATCTTTGCCACTCCGGAAATACCTTGTCCAACTAGGCTTTCTTTGAGCAAAAATAGTCCAAGCGAGTGTTGAACGACAAATTGAGCAATTCCAATCAAAGACTGAATCACACCAAGAAGCATAATAATGCCTAAAAACAGATGCCCCGCGTAAATTGTTCCACGTGGAACAATTTTACTGCTAGCACTTCCCAGATTGTTCCACGTGGAACAATCTTTAAGATGGCTCGATTCGCTAAGCTCAATCCCTGCCAAAACACCACCAACCAACCACAACAAGACTTGACCCTGCCAAATATCCCATAAATAGTGATCAAACAGCGCAATCACTACCAGACCTAGCAAGATTGCGCGGAAATATTGGGTCATTTTTGACAAAATGTATTCGAATTGTTCCACGTGGAACAATTCGACACTATCACTATTAGTCTTATCCAGAATTGTTCCACGTGGAACAATTCTGGATGAATGTAAAAAAATGTTCCACGTGGAACAATTCTTTGAAAATGCTAAGCAGTATGGCACAAACCTGGCAGCAACATATATATACAGCAAATAAAGCTCCGGAAACCTAAGCGCTCTATACACACCAATTGTCTGATTTTCTGACCAAAGAACTGATACAAATGACCAAAAGACCAAAAGAAGGGGGATCAGAAAAACACTCGAAAAACAAAAAATGTTCCACGTGGAACATTTTGAATAATTTTGCTCCTCAAGATGTTCCACGCCTGCCTGCCGGCGAGTCAGGTGGAACATTTTAGTGGCTCTCTCAAATAAAGCCTTTAAATAGCCTTCGTTTCCTGTGGACAACTTATGGGCAGGTGATTTATCAACACTTTTTGTGCAATTTATCTTGTGAATAAGATTTAAAGAGTCATCACTACTCATTGACTGATTCACTATTTTATTGTATAATATAAATACAAGCCAGGCGACGATTGCGAGACACACAAATATATCGGAAGCATAAACATATACTCCAGCATATTCATTAAAAATTCCTTTAATTGGGAGAAAAAGCAGTACTTTTCTCACCCCAAGTGTAAAGGTCAATAAAAACAGATAGAAAAACCAAAGATCTTTTGGCTGTTTTTCAATTTCTTCCCAGATATTTACCATCTTTTCAGTTAAATTCAACATAATAGTATATCAGATAGCTATCTGTATTTTAGTATTTTTTATCTATAATCGCAAATCTAATTTAAAATTGACTATCTAGCATTAACTGTTATGATTGATAGGCACTATTATTCCTAAATTTGATTTCAAACAATACTATTGGGCCTATAGTAAAGCGGTATTACGGATCCATGGCATGGATCAGTCTAGGGTTCGACTCCCTATAGGTCCACATTGGACGATTAGCTCAGTTGGTTAGAGCGCACGATTCACATTCGTGAGGTCACTGGTTCGAGTCCAGTATCGTCCACGAAATAATATCCAAGCCTTCATAGCTCAATGGATAGAGCAAATCCGTCCTAAGGATGAGATGTAGGTTCGATTCCTACTGAGGGCACACTATGTGAGGAGCAAATCCTTCTTAAGGATGAGGTGTAGACTCCCTGCCTGCCGTTAGGCAGGAATTCCTTCTGAGAGCATAAAGAAACTTGCCAAAACAAAAAAGATAGGGTATACTCAATTTACGTTAATTATTAGGAAAAATGAATAAGGGAATGCTTTAATTCCTGACTTTTCTGCCGAACAAGGCTTTTCTTAGTAATTTCCTCAAACCCAGGAAATTTTTTATTTTTACATAAAAGTTTGGACATTTTTTAATTTTTATCCTGTAGCCCTGATGTCAGCTACAAAAAATTTAATCAAATGAACGATATACTCTCAAAATTAGCAACAGAAGTCGACAAATTAAGCGACGAAAAGACAGTTGTGCCAGTAACCACAGCAAAAGCAGACGAAAAAACCGCCACTGAAGAAAAGAAGCTTTCTTTTATGGAACAATTGCTTCTAGACAACCCAATAGAATTTCCTGCTATTGGCAACACAATCATTGGGACAGTTCTTGAAGTTTCTTCAAGTGAAATCTATCTTGATCTTGGACCATTTGGGACAGGATTAGTTTTGGGAAAGGAAATAAAGGATGGAATGGGAACCAACAAGCTAAGAATGGGGGACAAGGTTTCTGCTACTGTAACTGATTTGGAAAATGAAGAAGGTTATATCGAATTATCCATCCGTGAAGCCTCTTATGAAAAAGCTTGGGAAGATATCGAAAAGAAAAGAAATGCTGGAGACAAAGTCAAAACTAAGGTTATCAGTGCAAATAAAGGAGGACTACTCATCGAAATCAATGGTATCGCTGGATTTCTACCAGTTTCACAACTTTCCAGTAAGAATTACCCTCGCGTTGAGGATGGTGATAAGAACAAAATTCTTAACTTGCTTAAAAAATTGGTCGGGAAAGAACTCGAAGTTTGCGTTCTTGACATTGACCGTGAAGCTGAAAAATTGATTGCGAGTGAAAAAGCTGCTCAAAGCGACAAAGAAAAGGAGACTATTTCTAATTTTAAGGTGGGCGATGTTATTTCTGGCGAGATCAGCGGTGTAGTTGATTTTGGTGCTTTTGTGAAATTTTCTCCAATCAATGAATTTGGTGAAGCCAACGAGAAGGAAAAAGTAGAAGGATTGGTTCATATTTCAGAATTGGCTTGGCAACTAATCGAAAATCCAAGAACAATCGTGAAAGTAGGGGACAAGGTTGAGGCAAAAATTATCGGAATTGATAATGACAAAATCTCCCTTTCTATCCGCGCACTGCAAGCTGACCCATGGAGTGAGGCAACTAATAAATATAAGGTAGGAGATATTGTTACTGGAAAAGTACACAAAATTAATCACTTCGGCGCTTTCGTCTATCTTGACAACGATATTCATGGACTTGCACACATCAGCGAAATGCTTGATACGCATCCAGGAAAAAACATCGATGACCTAATAAAGACTGGAGATGATTATAGCTGGAAAATACTTTCCATCGAACCAAGAGAGCACCGCATGGGGCTAACTCTAGTTTCTAACAAAGAAAAACCAGCGAAGGAAGCGAAGGAAAAGAAAGAAAAAAAACCCGCCAGCATTGCTACGCAAAGCGTTGCAGACGGGGAAAAAGTTGAAAAAGAAAAAAAAGCAGAAGAGATAAAGGAAGAGACGGAAAAATCAGCTGAGAAAAAATAAAGAAAGAAAGAAAAGAGAAAGAATAAATTTAACACAAAAAATTTATTTTTAAAAACTAAAATATGATCATTACTATTACTGGAGAACCCGGTAGTGGCAAGAGCACTATTGGGAAAAAGTTAGCTCAAGAATTAGGCTATGACCATTATTATATCGGCCAGATTCGCAGAGACGCTGCCAAAGAAAGAGGGATGACATTGGCAGAATATAATAAATATGGGGAAACCCATCCTGAGACAGATATTGAAGTAGACAATTATCAAAAAAATCTCGGCAAAGAAAAAAATAATTTTGTGATTGAAGGGAGAACCAGTTGGTTTCTAATTCCTCATTCCACAAAAATCTATATTGCAGTTGACCCAGAAGAAGGAGCAAAGAGAGTTTTCAAAGAACTTCAGGTAGACAATAATCGCAATGAGGACAACGGACTACTAACATTGACTGACGTACTAAGAAGTCACCGAGAAAGAGAGGCAAGTGATATGCTGCGCTATCAGAAGTA
>JBAXPY010000036.1:0-11131 GCA_037132035.1 Candidatus Moraniibacteriota bacterium
TTTAATGCCAACTGGAGGTGGGAAGTCGCTTTGTTTCCAGTTGCCGGCGCTTAAGTTTCCTGGGATTACGCTTGTCATTTCACCGCTGATTGCACTTATGAAAGATCAAGTTGATGCGCTTCGTGCTAATGGAGTTGAGGCGGAGTTTATCAATAGTTCACTGACGTCCGTAGAAATAAATCGAATTGAAAATCGAGCCAGAAAAGGGGAAATTAAAATTTTATACTTAGCGCCTGAGCGTTTGGCGCTTTCAGCCTTTCAATATTTTCTCCAAAATCTTGAGATTAGTCTCATTGCGATTGATGAAGCGCATTGTATTTCAGAGTGGGGACATGATTTTCGTCCCGATTATCGCAATCTTTCAAAACTGCGAAATATTTTTCCGTCTGTGCCGGTAATGGCGCTTACAGCAACAGCGACGGACAAGGTGCGAGAGGATATTGTGCGGCAGTTGGAAATGAAAGACGCCCCAGTCTTTATTTCTAGTTTTAATCGGCCCAATCTCTCCTATGTCGTGCAACCAAAAAAGAATGCATTTTCTAATTTAGTAAATTTACTCAAAAAATACCAAGACCGCTCGGTGATTATTTATTGCTTTTCTCGCAAGGAAACGGAAAGTATTGCGGCTGATTTGAAGCAGAAGGGTTTTAAGGCGGCGGCCTATCACGCGGGATTGGAAAACGAGAAAAGAAGAAAGACACAGGAAAAATTTGTGCGTGATGAAGTGCAAATTATTGTGGCGACAATTGCCTTTGGAATGGGGATTGATAAGCCAGATGTGCGCCTCATTGTGCACTATTCGCTGCCGAAATCGATTGAAGGCTACTATCAAGAAACCGGGCGCGCGGGACGTGATGGGCTACCTAGTGAGTGCGTGCTGTTCTATTCCTACGGAGACACAATGAAACATAATTATTTCCTGCGGGATATTCAAGATGAGAATGAGCGAATGGGCGCTCAGAAAAAGCTGGCGCAAGTAGTTGAGTATGCAGAGCTGCGGACGTGTCGGCGGGCATATCTTTTGGGTTATTTTAGTGAAAAACAAGAGGCAGAGGGTTGTGGAGGCTGTGATGTGTGTCTTCGCCCGAAAGAGGAAGTTGACGCGACGATCATTTCTCAAAAAATTCTCTCCGCCATTGTACGCACGGGAGAGCGGTTTGGCGGAAGATATGTCATGAGTGTGCTCCGTGGGGCGCGCATCAAAAAAGTGCTGGAGTCTAGACATGATCAGCTTTCTGTTTTTGGAATTGCCAAAGATTCAAGTGAAGAGGAAATTATGTATTTTATTAATCTGTTAATTGCCAAGGGATATGCGGCCAAGAGTGATAGTGAATACCCGACGATATTTCTTACGAATTTGGGAAAGAAATTTTTGAATAATCGGGAGAAAATATTTTTACTTAGTCCTCAATTTGAAAAAGAATCGGAGTTGGAGGTTAAAAAGAAAAAAGGCGCACTGGAATACGACACGCAGTTATTTGAACAGCTCAGAACGATTAGGAAAAGTCTAGCCGAGCAAAAAGGCGTGCCTCCGTTTATTGTTTTTAGTGATGTTGCACTACAAGAAATGGCCTACTATTTCCCACAAAACAAAGAGAGCTTTTTGCAGATCAGTGGCGTGGGAGCAATGAAGCTTTCCGAATATGGGGAGAGATTTATGGGTGTGATTGGGGATTATGCGAAGGCGCATAATTTGGTTTGTAGAGACGCCCCGCTGGGGCGTCTGGGGAATAATCGTCGCCAAGCAATATCCCAAAATCAAGACGCCCCGGCGAGGCGTATTCATGGAGGTGCGGGTTCCACATATGCAGAGACAAAAAAAATGCTGAACACTGGGATGAGTCTTGGGCGGATTGCTAGCGAGCGCAAGTTGTCTCTAGTAACGATTATTGCCCACATTGAAAAGTTGAAAGAAAGCGGAGAAGAAATTGAAATTGAACATTTGCGATTGCCAGAAAAAAGATTTCAAGAAATCAAAGCTGCTTTTGAAAAATCCGGCGGAGCATTGCTTTCCCCCGTGCTAAATATTTTAGGAGAGGATTATAGCTACGAAGAGTTGAGAGTGGCGCGGTTGTTTTTGTGATTGAAAATTAGTTCAATTCTGAAGTTGGTTTTTTATCACTAATTTCCCACATCGTCTCAAAAAAACTCTTTTGCGTGTTATGGATCATCTGGCTTTCAATGATGATGGCGATTTCTTCGTCATAGGAAACC
Organism: Candidatus Moraniibacteriota bacterium; assembly: GCA_037132035.1. GTDB lineage: Bacteria > Patescibacteriota > Minisyncoccia > Moranbacterales > UBA2206 > UBA9630. The sequence goes on from JBAXPY010000036.1 coordinate 2,215, forward strand.
ATGCCGATTTTGTTTCCACCATAGATGACCATCTCAATTTCCACTTTGAATTTTTCTGATTGAACGGTCCTGCTTTGAAAGAAATGCTTGTCTTCGTCCTGGGCGATGGTGCGAAGTTCCTTGCTGCTGGGAAAAAGGATTCTGGCCCAGATTTTCTTTTCTTTTCGCTTGGGGATGAAATAGCTCATGAAATAGTTGTCAAAATCGAGAAATTTTTCGTTCAGAGTCCCGAGCATCTCGCTTCCGGGGTATCTCAGGACATCTTTGAAAACTTCCCGATAGGCCTCATGGCCTTCAAAAAATTGGATTTTAGGCTTTTTATCAATCAGATTGGTGAAAGCCAAAAGCTCTGGCATAACCTTGTCGAGGGCTTTTTTCTTGTCTTCGAGCATTTCCGCCAGTTTTTTGGGATTTTCGGCAAAACAAACAGCTACATTATTGCTGGTATAGCTGTTCATGAGACCTTTTTCTTTCAGCGTCTCCACGGCCAAATAGGTGGTTGTGCGCTTTACTAGTGACTTTTTGGCCAAACGATAGACACTGGTTTCGCCCAATTCCAGGGCGGCCAGGTAGACCTTAGCCTCATTTTCGGAGAGTCCCGCATTTTTGAGTTCGTCTAAATGCATATTTTTTGTCATTCCCGCGGAGGCGGGAATCTAGTGTAATGATTATGTTTAACGGTTGGGCTAAGAATTTGGTCAGAATTGGCAATATTTAGTCGTACTGTCATCAAAAGCGACGACAATATTATTATAACATAGCTTGTCAAAAATAGCAATAGATAAGCCAAATAGTTGGGTTTCCGAAAGTCACTAAACTTGACAATAGTCTCTAACTATGGACTAGTTGCCAATTTTCTGATATACTACGCTGTTAAGATAAAACACCAAAAAAGACAAGTGCTATCTTAACAAAATAATCATTAAGCAAAAAACTATGAAATTATTATTAAACAATGGACTAGTAATCAATAATGCTCCAGATATGTCAGATAAGACTAGAAAATATCTCAATCAGTTTTGGAGCTTTCCTTCAAAAAAAGAAGTAGAAAAAGAAAAAGATAAATACTATGTTACAGACTATAAAAGAGAATGGCAAAGAAAGATTGAAGTAACTGAATGTGATATCACCATATAGGTTCTAGTGGGAGACAGAAAATGACTTCTTTCTCCTCTAGAGTTTATCTAATCCTAGATGGCTCGAAAGTTATTTAAAAATAAAATATCAACCATGGCCCTCTCCAAAATTGTTTTGGAGGCTGTCAGATAGTAATGTCTGATGTATTAAAGAGTGGAGCTTGGTTGAAAAAGAATTGCCGCTTGTATCGGCGGGGTAGAAATGGAGTAGGGAGAATATTATGTCAGAAAACACAATTAATTCAATCGCAACCATCATTGGCAATCTTTCTGAAGTTTCTTCTAATATTGTTGAGTGGATTAAAGAAAATCCGCAAGAAATAACGAAGGCTTTTTGGGCGGCTGAGCCCACGCTGGAACGCTTTATGGAAATCGAAAGATCCAATAAAGTGAAGTTAATAAAACTTCATCCTGACTGGGACTTTGCAATACTCCAGTCGGAAGACTATCCGGAAGTTGGCATTGCGGTTTCAAACCATGATGGAAAATGTGGTTGCGGTTTCCGACTCTTGCTTAAGGCAGGGGGCGGCTTTGAGCAGAACTTCACAGCACCTTGTGGGTGCTGTGACTGGTATAGTCAACTAAAAACAGTCTGTAGCGACGAAGATGTCGCCGAGTTCGGGTCAAAGTTGGTTTCTTGTGCATGCAAGAAAGAGGGGATCGATTTCCTGCTCTTGCATGGATGGGGTGATAACCCCTACAGAAACAAAAAAGTCATTTCCATGTGGGCCAGCTTCGTTGACCCATACAGAAAAAATGAGCTGGAAAAAATCAACACTGAAAAGCTTTCTCAAGCTTTTCAGGAATTGGTATCCGTTCGGGAAGTTAATCCCGAAAGAGTGATTTCCTTAATTGAGTTTTTTGAAAATACTAAAAAAAGAGGAGAAGAGGAATGAAGAAAAGAGTGCTAGTAGTCGAAGATCATTTTATGACTCTCGAAAACCTTGTAGCCACTTGCGAGGAATGTGGCTGCGAGGTGAAGATGGCCATGGACTTGATTTCCGCCAAGGATATAATTGTCGAAGAAAATTTTGATGTTTTCGTCTAGGACTTCAATCTCCCTGACGGAAACACGCTAGAGGCAATCAAAATCGCTCGGGAGAAAAATCCCGGGGCGACAATGATCGCATCAAGTAGTGAGGCGGACAACCGAGAAATGTAAATGGTAGCCGGTTGCAATTTATCCGCTAGCCCATATAGTATCTATAACATTTTGGAAGAGGAGGTGAATAAGCTGTAGTTCCTTAAGGCATAAACCGACTTTGAGCCAAGTCGTAAAACCCCACACCAAAATGGCTCAAGTAACGGCAGATGCTTATCATAGCACTGCCGTTTTTTTTATTTTAATTTTAAATACATCAAGATTTTGGTGAGGGGCAGGCATGACTCTTTTTACGTAAAAATTATTTCTCTATGCCATTTTCAATCTCATTTTTTATTTCTTCTTGCAGTTTCTCTAGAAACTTATAGAGCGAAAATTTTCCTGAGAAGTCCAGCTTAGGAGTGTCTATTATATGGGCAGAGCCGCCAATTGAGCGGTGGTAAGTCAGATATATGCGCGGATCTGCTACTGACGCAAATGAGCGCTTCAACTGCTCTTGGCGTTTATCAAAATAATGTCTTTTTCTGTCTTTTTCCAAGCTCCAAGTCAAATCATGCACATCATCTTGTAATTGAGTATATTTATTATAAAATTCCTGCCATTCTTTGAGGGCTATTTCGGGATTTTTTTCTTTTTTTGGGGCTTCTTCGGTTTCTGCTTTCGGCTGGGGGAATTCTTTTGGCATAGGGGTTTTTAGTTTTTGATATTGAATTTAGTTTTATTAACTTCTTCTAATAATTCTAGCGTAACTTTAACCGATGGGTTTTGAGTGTTTGTAAAAATAGTTTTTTGACCAAATTTTTCTTCGAGCGGTCGCAAAAACTCATCGCCCCAGGAGGGAGAAAAAGTGATCACACCAGAGAAATCTACTTCAACATTTTCTGTTTCCGGCAAGTTTTCCAGGGATGGCCGGAAAGCGGAAAAAGCTTCTCGGCCGGCTTGGCGAGAAAGGAGCGTGGTGCCAAATTTTTTTAATTCAATTTTCATATATTTTTCTTAGACTTAAAAAGTTAATAGTGCCAGACATCCCCGAAAAGAGCGACTTGATTTTATGGGAGCGATAGTTGAATCTTTTTCCGTTAGTTGGATTGTGGCGTTGCCTGTTTGGAAAAATAAACTCAAGTGAGCGAGGGGAATAATTTTTTTGACAAACTTGAGTCCGTTGCCTCTTTCTTCGGGTGCTCTGCCGGAAATAATTTCTGTGAAAGCGGTTTTCAGAGCCTCTTCGTCATTTCGCAGTTCCGGCTTCACACGTTTCAAGGTTTTCAAGATTCCTTGTCCGCGATCAGCTAGGACAATTTGTCTTTTGGCTAAATCTACACCAAGGAAGATCCCTGGGATGTCTGGCCAGTTTCCCAGGTTGTGGTCAAAGGAATTATTCCCTATTTCGCCGATCGCCGCTACGATGAGCGAAAAAGTTGTTTGCAAGCTCTCAATCTCAGACAATTGATTTTCTAGTTTTTTCACTCGAAATTGCAAATCCGAGCTATTTTGGCAATAAAGTTCTTTTTTTGGCTCTTGCCCTGGCTCTTCCGAGACCCATTCAAATGCTTGGGAAAATAGTGACGCACGAGGAATAATCGACTCAATTTCGCTTTTGAGGTATCTCCGGTGCCCTTTGGGGGATGTTGTGAGGACTAATCTTCCGCTCTTATCCCATCTTCTGAGTGTTTGAGTGGAAATACTAAGTATTTTAGCGGCCTTTCCGATTGAGATTAGTTCGTTTTTATCCATTGATGCAATTTATATTTATGAGTCTATTATAGCAATGTATAGATAATTTGTCAAATACTTATACAGAATGTATAGATAATTATAGAGATATCTATATATTGAGATTGGAAGAGAGATTTGATATGTACAAAACGTTTATAATATATGTATGGATTATACATACACATGAAAATCAAAAAGCCTCTTCTCACGAAAAGGCTTTTTTTATTTCGAAAAAATAGAATTGAAAAACTAAAACCGATCCTTCTCTTTCACCAAAGTCAAATACAACGCCGGAACGATGAAGAGCGTGAGGAAGGATGAAAGAATTAGTCCAAAGACGATTGTGCTTCCAAGGGCCCGCCAGGTTTCGTTGGAGAGGGTAATGGGGATGATGCCGAAGATTGTGCAGATGGATGTGATGAAGATGGCTTCGATTCTGGATTTGCCGGCGTCAACAACTGACTCAAAGAAAGGAATCTCACTTTTAACATTGAGATTGATCTTGTCGATGAGAATGATGGCGTTTTTCACCACAATGCCAAAAAGCGCGAGGATTCCAATGAGGCCAGGAAAGCTCAGGGTGATTTGAAAAATTGCCATCCCGATGAAAACTCCAATAAGCGCGAGTGGTAAGGTGACGAGCACAATCATTGATTGCTTGAGCGAATTAAATTGAATGATGAGCGTGGAAAGAATGAGCGCCATAGCGATGACCATTGCATTTATGATGGAGGTGACTGACTCGGCGTTTTGTTCATTTTCACCGCCATAAACTATTGTGTAGCCGTCTGGCAAAACATAGCTAGCGGCAACTTTCTTTTGAAATTTGCTCACAACTGATGCAGGAATGGTTTTGCCCTCCACTCCGGCTGAGAGGAGAACAGCTTTTTTCTGGTCAATGTGAGTGATGGTTCCCACAGATGGTTTTAGCTCAATTTTAGCGACGTCTTTCAGAAAAACTGGTTGACCCTTGAGGTTGGTAATTTCCAGATTTTGTACTGCTGCAAGATCGGGGAGTTTTTCTTTCAAGAAGCGCGCGTTGACTTTGATTTCCAAGGCGTCTCGAATGACGGTGCTAATTTCAGTTCCAGAAATGGCCATCCGGATAGTTCCGCCAACGAGAGCAGCGTTGAGGTTATAGAGTTCTAGTTTGGCACTATCAAGCATAAAGGTATATTCGGCCGGAGCGGGTTTCAGGGATGTGTCAATGTCAACGACGCCAGGAATGCTTTCGAGCATCGGGCGAAGGTCGCTCGCGATAATATCCAGTACTTGCAAATCATCCCCGATAATCCTCGCTTCAAAAGCGCTGCCAGAAGGTGGACCGCCACCAGGGGATTCGACTTTGATAGTCACGCCAGTAATTGAGTTCATGTCTTCGCGGATTTTTTTGGCAAGATCATAGGAAGTGATTTTTCTGGCGTCCGCAGCTTGAAGCGCTATTACAATTCCGCCTAAGTGAGAGACGCTACTAAAAACTCCGCTACCAGCGCCGTCAGGAGAAATGCCTGGGCGTCCAATTACAGTTGAGAAGTTATCAATCTCGACATAGCGCAAAAGCTTTTCTTCCATTTGAGTGGCAAGCTTATTTGTTTGGTCTAGGTTAAGTCCAATCGGCGCTTCAAATGTGAGATAGACATTATCTTCATTGGAGGCAGGGAAAAATTCTGTTTTTACGATGCCAGTGATTGGAAGCGCGATGGCAAAAAGAAAAAGAGCGAGTGTGACGAAAATTAGGGTCAGCCGGCGTTTTTTGGTGGACACGAAAATGCGCAGATATTTTTCATAGATCGGAATAATTGCGTCAAAATGGATGATGCCATGGATGAGGCGACTTCCGAAATCCTCATCCTCACAAGCTCCTTGGCAACGCAATTTATCTTTGATTTTTTCATCGTCTTGCCATTCCAGATCCATTAATTTTTTGTTCTCAACTAGTTTTAGTTGGCCCTCGCGCGCGTACCATTTACCTAAGAAATAGAGGATAACAACAAAAGCTACGCCAATAATGATGGTGTAAATATTTCTTTGCCAAAAAAGAAATATAGCGAGAGCAGAAAGGAGGGTGAAATAAATCCAGAAAGATTTTTTGGTGAGGCGAATTCGTTCAAGCACGGCGGCCAATGGGTGATTGATCATGAGCGCGATGAGCAGCGATGAAATGAGCGTGACGGAAACTGTGATTGGAATGGATTTAATGAATGAGCCGATAATGCCAGTAGCAAACAGCAGCGGGAGAAAGGCCCAAGTAGTGGCAAGTGTTGTGGAGGTGAGTACAACTTTGAAGTCATTGAGAACGAGGAGAACTGCTTCTTCCGGAGTAAACTTTCCTGACTTTAAATATTGCTTGGTGGCACTCACAACCACGATCGCATCGTCCACTAAAAGTCCCAGAGCCAAAATGAGTGAAAAAATGGAAAGAAAATTGAGTGAGATGCCAGTGAGATTCATCACGCCAAAGGTGGCAAAGAAAACCAAGGGAATCGCAAGTCCGGCTACAATCGCTTCTTTGAGTCCAACAATCAAAAAGAGTGTGACAAAAACCAAGACGAGCGTGATTAAAAAGTCATGCGTCAGTTGGGTGAAATCTTTTTGGATTAATTTGGAAAAATCAGTCGTAGCGGCATATTTCACATCGGGGGAGAAAGTTTTAATTTTTGCGTCAACAATCTCTCTTGATTTGGCAACAGTTTCAATAATTGATCCGCCAGTTTTTTTAATAATATCAATATTGACCGCTTCTTTCGGCTGCGAACCACCAATAGAAAAGCGTGAATAGACAGTGCGGTTAATGGCTTTTTCTTCCACGGTCGCGATGTCTCCAAGATAGACAATGGCATTATTTTCGGAGTGGTAAATGGGAATTTTTTTCAATTCCTCAGCGCTGAAAAAACGGTTGTCCACGCGAATGGGATAGTTAAATTCATTGCCTTCAAAATTTCCTCCTGGAAAAGCCAGATTTGAAGACGCGACAGCTTGGTTTGCTAGCGTTGCGGACAGTCCGTAACTAGACAATTTTTGTGGGTCGTAAGCAATAGAAAATTCCCGTTCGTCTCCACCAGAAACTTTCACTTCACGCACGCCTGGCAATTTTTCCAATTCGTCTTTAATGTCATCGGCATAGCGGCGCAGTGTAAATCCATCATATGGACCAGTGAGGGAAAGCGAAAGAATCGGCGTATCATCAAAAGAAATTTCATTGAGCTCAGGGTCATTGGCATCGGTTGGTAGATCTTTAATGGAAGTGAGTTTGTCGCGGAGTCGCCTGATGGCATCATCTTGATTTTCGCTCGTGTCAAACTCAACGGAAATGGCCGAGAAGGAATTGCTCGAGCTGGAAGTGATTTTTTTGATGCCCTTCACACCAGAGATGCCCGTTTCAATTTTTTTTGTTACCAACTCTTCAACATCAGTTGGAGACGCTCCAGGATAGATAGTTGCAATCATTGCGAAGGGAACTTTGACTTCCGGGTTTGATTCGCGGGGAAGTTTGTTGTATGAGAAAATGCCCCAGCCAGTGAGAAGGACGATAAGCAAAACGACAACGCGAAAATTGACCACAAAAAAATTGAGCCAAGTTTTGCGTAGTTCCGGTTTGAATTCCAGCTGGTCTAAATAGCGCTGGTCGGAGGATTTTTGTTGATTGGACATGATATTTCGTTCTTAATAATAAGTGTCATCCCCGCGAAGGCGGGGATCCAGGCACCTCAGGCGAAAGATAAGGAGAAAGCGAATTAATTATATGAACTAACTGAAACATGAAACTAGGGGAGTTAAAACTCGTTTTTTTAGAGTTTAAAAATGGTGGAATCTGGATTCCCGCCGGAGTTTATACTCGCGTAGCGGGTGCGGGAATGACACAGTAAAGGATAATTCGTTTTAATAGCGCTAGTTTTTCACCTCAACAGCATCCCCATCTTTGAGTGATTTATTTCCAGAAACAATAATTTGTGTTTCTTTTGGCAGATCTAGTTTGACTTCGGCAATCTCGCCGGAAATATTATCAATGACTACATTAATCTTTTTTGCTTTTCCATTTTCTGTGATAAAAAGATAACTTTCATTTTGACCAACAGTAATCGAAGAGAGGGGAAGGAGAATGGCGTCGGTTTTTTGAGGAAATTCGGTGATGTCGAAGGCAACATTGATTATTGTTCCGCTGAGTAATTTATTTTTTTCTGACGGCTGCGCTTCAATTAAAAACTTTTTAGTTGTCGCGTCAGCTTGCGGCGAAATATTAGTAATTTTTGCTAATGAAGCTTCTCTATTATTATCAATAAGATTCACAGCGAGGCCAAGAGAAAAATGGGAGAATTGCTCTTGGTCAACAAAAAATTGAACTTTTAATTGGGCTGTTCTGCTGATAGTGGCTATCTGTTGGCCGACAGAAACACTGTCTCCCAAGGAAATGTTTTTATAAATAACTGTGCCAGAAATCGGCGCGGTGATGAGATGTGAGTCCAATGCTCCAGAAAGAGCGATCTGTGCATTTTCATATTGTCTTTTGGCGATATCGCGTGCGCTACGATTGGCAAAGCTATTGATTTTTTTGTAGTTACTTTCCGCGAGCACTAAAGATTCTTGGGTAATTCGCACAGCTTGTTCTAGCTCTTGAATTTGCGCACTCTGAAAATTATTTTTCCCCGCGTCAGAATTGTTGCCCGTGTCATCGATTTTTGCGAGCGTTTGACCTTGGGCTACATTTTTTCCTAAATCAAAATTAACACGTGTAATTGTTCCGCCAGATTTAGCAGTAATTTTGGCTTCATCTTTTCCCATGACTGTCCCTGGAAAAAGCAAGGTTTTTTTGAGCGTGGAACTTCCTGCAATCGTTTGCGTGCCGATAGGCAGAGCAGTTTTTTCTATTGCTGCTAGCGGGGTTACTTGTGAGTTGGTTTTTTTGTAACCCCAAAAAGCAATTAGTGCTAGTACTATGACGAGAGCGATGAGGATTCTTTTCATA
>JBAXPY010000037.1:0-10621 GCA_037132035.1 Candidatus Moraniibacteriota bacterium
ATCGATTGTTACAACATCATCGCCAGTGCACAGTTCAGCATTAGGATCAGTGATTGAGCCAGTACATTGAGGAGTTGTCACTGGGACGCAAGTGCCACTGCTCAAAGTAAATCCGGCTTTGCAAACATGTTCACATTTAGTCGGCGTGCAAGCTGGAACCAATGTACTAGAAGTATCGATTGTTACAACATCATCGCCAGTGCACAGTTCAGCATTAGGATCAGTGATTAAGCCAGTACATTGAGGAGTTGTCACTGGGACGCAAGTGCCACCACTTAAAGTAAACCCGGCCTTACAGGTATATTGGCATTTTGGACTGCTACCTGTTGGAGAACTGCAAGTGGCGACTAATGTTCTAGCTGTGCTACTTGTGAGGCCAGTGTCATCACCAGTGCAAAGATCGACATTCACAGAAGCAAGAGTGCCAGTGCATGTTGGTTGAGATGCCGTAATTACATATTTAATTCCCGGTGCAGCTAGAGTACCTTCATGAGAGTCACTACATTTTGTATAGCTGTAATTACCCTTAAAATTAGCATAATAGGTTCCAACGCTACTCGGAATTCCACTTGGAGTTTTGCCAATATAAGTGCCAGTTATATATGAAATTTCTCCGCCTGAACTAAAAATATCCGAACCATAGAAAACATAATGCGGCAAACCAACACTATCGCCAGAAAAAAGAGTAGTGGTCACAGCAAGAGTTGCCGAATTACCACAGTCGGCTATTCGAGGAGTTGAGCCAGATGCTTTTATTTCTTCTCCTAGCGCATATGTATCATTATTCAAAGTCACATCTATATATATACTTCCATATTGCGAACTCGCAGTTGCCGGTATACACCCATTACAAGCAGAACAACCAGCACCAGCACAATAAGTAAGAGATGGATCAGCGGCACAGTTGTCTACGCAAATTTGATGATCGCAATAAACCCCTTGACGGTAATCAACCGTAAACGTCTCCGCCCTCACCTCACAATCAGTTAAAAACAATCCGCCAGCCAACAGAATTAAAAAGATACTTAATTTAGAAATATTCTTGTTACCATTTTTTTTGAAATAAATTAGCGTGAAAGAAATGAGCATAAGCACAACAATCAGGATAATGCCATAGGTTAAAGCGGTTGTGTTGGTTTTTTCATTCTCCGCTCCTCCTGGTTTCTTTATCGATTTTGCTTCATTTCCCCACGCATAATCTTTTTTATCTAGGATATTACCACTAGCATCTTTAATGCTGATAGAAATTTTAGGATTAGTGCAATCGGCAATAATGGGTAACTTGAAATCAGCCATAGATTTAACTCCGTCCAGTGTTTCATTGGTTGGAGCAATGCAGTTTTTACCGTTTTTATCTTTAATTTCAACTTGTAAAAACATAGTTGTTTTTTCAGCTATTCCTAGACGTGAATCAGGAAAACCATCCGCAGCCGCAGACCATAGGAATGAAGCATTAGCTGTTTCACCTTTTTTGTAGGCGTTTTTATCCAGGGTAAAGTTTTGGATAGTGGCGCTGACACCACGGAGAACGTAATGGAAAGTGATTTGATTGGAAAGAGTTTTATTCTGATTGTCAGTTAAAACAAGCACGGCGTCATAAGCTTGAGGGGTCTTGGCTTTGGGAAGAGTAAGGGAAATAGTTTTTTGTTTTTTTGGCTCAAAAGTTAATTTGTACTGTGGTTCATTGTTGTCCTCAACTAGCTTGCCAAAGGTGGAACGCCAATAAGTTTTAATTTGTGGCGTAAGGGTTAAGGCGGTATTGGAATAGTTCATTACATCACAAGTCGCAATTATCTTTTCCTCACTTCCGATGTCAACACCTTGACTTGGAGTATATTTCTTATCACCGGCTTCACCGGAGACTTTGAGATAACATGAGCTAGCCTTTATTTCAGCATACTGGCTACCACCGGATAAAGTAACTTCTCCTGGGTTAACAGAGGAAAGAATCAGACCATTGACATTCTTTGCGATAAGCCAGACTTGGAATTTTCCATTTAAATAATCGGGGGCGGTGTAGTCTATGTCTTTTTTGATTGCTTCATTCGCATTTAAATTGATTACTTCAGAATAAATCTTTTCATCTGCGATTGATTGGGCTTTTCCGTCTTGTCGAATAAGTTGCACGGCGTAGCGCACTTCCGGTTGTGCTATCGCACCGTTGGAAAGATCGAAAATTATTTGCAATTTATTTTTTTCTTGTCCAATGATTTCTGCGGCATGGATATTGACCGTAGCGATGCGGGTGGCTTTTTGCGAGGTGACTGATTGTGCCGGAGTAGCCGCTGATGCACTAAGGCCAGCTAAGTAAAAACTAGCCAGGAGAAGCGAGAGGAGAAGATTTTTTGTTTTCATATTATTTTATTTCCCCATTATATTCCATATCCTACCAGAAATATCAAGCATGACATTGCGGGTGGACGAATATTTTTCGGGGTCGATTTTTTGACTCTTTTTTTAATCGCTTTTATAGCGCAGGCAAAAAATATATTATTAAATTATTTATGCATACTTATATATTACCACATATTCCTAAATTTGTCATTGCGATTTGAGTTTTCAAGCTAACAAAAACACCAAATTCCTCCAATGTTTTCGTTCTATCCCCTAGCTTGTCTATTACTATTTATTAATTTATTATTTATCTATTTTTCTTGCCATTGACCAGAGCTACAAGGACCACAATATACAGATGCGCAAGTATTCCCGGGGCAGGCTGCACAAACACTAGGCTGTGTTCCGCAAATTCCTACTCCACACGGATCAGAACAGCCAGTAGTACAAACTCCAGCTACACAGTCTGCTACGCAAACACTACCACTCTTATGGAATCCCGTGCTACAGATATATTCGCATTTCGGAACACCGCCTGCTGGCGAACTACAGATATCGACTAAATTACTAGTCTCGTTTGCCGCATCTCCAGGGCAAAGATCAGCATTATCAGGTGGATTAATGCATGAAACGGCTTCGCAAGCTCCCGCAGCACTGTTCCAAGCATAGCCATCGGCGCAAGAATAACATCTCTGACTAGCACAACACGTAGTAGTAGCAGATGTTATGTCTTTGATGTGATATGTAGCTATATCAGTTGCTGAAAATGAATTAAGACAAGCCCTCATATCAGGACCAACAGGTATGCAAGTTGCCGCGCAAACACTTGCTGAAGCCGTACAGGGAGCTCCCGCAATTGATCCATTATATGGCGTGAGAGAACAATTGACTGTTCCGGTTTCATCTAACATGATGCCAAAATTAGTATAATTCGCAGCAACATTAAGATTAGAGATTGCAGTAGTAAGGCCGGTGCAAGACAGCTTACAACTTTTAGCATTCGTGGTGGTCCAACTCAGAGGGCCCCAGGTATCCTTAGGATAAGATGAACTGCTAAAAGAAAATGTATCGCAAGTAGGAATTGGTGCGTAATATTCACATGCTCCAGCCGCTCCAGTGCAACCACCAGTCATCGTTACGTCATGCCATAGCGTGGCGTTAGCTAACGCAGATGTTTTTGTGTTTGGACAAACTAATTGCAATTCAGCTGGATCGGGCGGAGTGCCAGTACAAGAATAAGTCACTGCTGGACCAACAGCTGCTGAAGCATAACAAGGATCACCTACAAGTGTACCATTGCGTGGCAGCAAGGAACAATTAACAGCTCCCTCCCTATTCAACATGACACCAAAATCAACATATTGATTAGGCGCAGCATATCCCCCAGGAAATTCAGGGTCAAGACCAGTGCAAGATAGCAAGCAATCACTTGCGTCCGCAGTTGTCCATGTTAGCTTTCCCCAGGTATCTTTAACATAGTTACTACTGTCAAAATTAAATGCATTGCATTTAGGCTTCGCCACAACCGCATAAGGAATATCCAAAGTTGTCTCATCGCTAGTATATGAACTTACGATAGAATTTCCTACGAAATGTGCGAAATAGCTACCAGCTATCAGTTGCGCTGAGCCCCCGATAGAAGCCGTTGAAGTACCAGTTCCGCCCTGGAGGTAGGTAGTGGACGATAGTAGAACATACTTAACTGAATTTATTTCAACATCCAATGCCATCATTGATACTGTATTGCTACAGGTTGATGAAAATGCACTACCCGTGGCAATAATACGTTCACCCGCGGAATAATCAGACTTATCCAAATCCACAGTAAATGTAATCTTTCCAAACCCATCAGTAAATGTATGCCCCCTTGCTCCATTTGAAGCCAATAGCCCAAAAGCAACTAAGAATAAAACGACAAGCCCACCACCCTTCTTTCTTTTAATAAAAATAATTGAAAAAGAAATTATCGAGAGCATGGCAATGAAAAAAATCCCATAAATCAATAAATTGTTTTTTGGATTTTCCTTTTTTTGCTCTGAATTAATCGCCGCATCCCCCGACGCGCTCTTGCTGATGAGATTATAATCATTTTGATCAAGAATTAAACCTTCTGCATCTTGAATTGCTACACTGATCTGAGGATTAAGACAGTCCGCAGTAATCGGGAGTTCGAAAGATGGAGTTTTCTCTTCTACGTTTAGCTCCTTTTTATCATTAGCAACGCAGTTCACATTGTTCTTATCTTTTATGAAAATTGTTACAAACAATTTTCCGCCATCCGTTGCGCCAAAACGAGAACCAGCAAAACTATCAGCAGAAGGAGTCCAGAAGAAAGAAGCCTTGGCAACATCCCCTTTTTGATAATAATCCTGGTCTAAGCGAAGATTTTGGATTGTAGCGCTAGCTCCTCGCAGAACATAATGAAAAACCACTTCATTAGAAACAACTTTGCCTTGAACATTGGCTAGATTAACAATCACATCATAGGCCTGAGGAATAGTGGCCTTAGGAAGAATAAAGCTAATTTGTTTTTTTTCTTGCGAGCTTAGTGTTAATGATTTTTGCAACTCTTTATTATCAGACACAACTCTTCCAAAAGTAGTGCGCCAATGCGTTTCGGCTTTTGGAGTAGCTGTCAATGTTGCATTGGAACGATTAACGATTTCACAAGTCGCAATTAGTTTTTCTTCATTTTTAATATCCACGCCTTGCGCTAACGCATATTGGTTGCCGCTAGTATCTCCAACAACTTTCAAAAAACAAGATTTAGCATTAATTTCCGCATATTGCCCATCTCCACTCAATATCACATCGCCAGGATGAACCATTGATAACATAAGCCCATTTTGATTTCTAGCCACAATCCAAAGTTGCAATTTACCGGAAAGATAAACAGGAGCAGTGTAATCTATCGCCGTTGGAATTGTCTCATTTTCACCGAGATTAAATGCTTCTGGATAAATTTGTTCATCCACGACCGTTTGAACACCTTTATCTTCCCTAATTAAACGGACAGCATATTTAACATCTGGCTGGATATTGGCGTCATTAGAAAGGTCAAAAGTTAACTTAAAATTGTTTTTAGCCTGAGAAACTATTTTTGCGTTATAGATATCAACCATAGCCACGGTAACCGTCTTTTTTTGTGTTGGTGGAACATCAGCAGCCCTTGCTATAGAAACAGAAAAAGCCAATCCGAAAATGGCTAGCATGCTAATAGTTATTTTCCGGAGAACTTTTTTTTGTTTCATTTTTTTATTTTTTTTATTCATTACTCAACGAAAGTTTTGCACATTCATATATTACAACACATCTGGGAATTTGTCATTTTTTTATTTTTCAAAAAAGTTAACAATCATGAAAACATCACACCATTTTTGAAAAAATTGGACAATGAGCCTTTTGCTGATATAATTAACATGCGCTTAAAAAACAAATAAAAAAGACTGCGCTGCGGTTACGTCGCATTTAAAATCGATTTCGCCAAAGCTTCGTCGTATCAAGTATGCAAGAAATAAAAACTGAAAAATTTAGCTGGATTGATTTTCAAGAACCGAATGCTGATGATGTTCTTCAGATTCAAAAAAGATTCAAACTCCATCCCTTGGTCGTGGAAGAATTTTCCACCCCAACACTAAGACCCAAGGCGGCAGAATATGACAATTGCGTCTATCTCGCCATCCATATCCCCCTCTATGACAGCGAGAATAAAACCACCTACCCCGGAGAGCTAGATATTGTAATTTGCGAAAACACTCTCATTACCTCTCATGACGTAGAGATATATCAATTGAATGATTTTTTCAATGAACTGAAAAGAAGCAAAAAAAAGCGCGAGACCTACATGCAGCAAAGCCCGGGAGCACTCCTGCGCTATCTCCTTGAAATGCTCCTCGAATCATGCTTTCCGCGCCTGGATCACATTTCTCGAAAATTAGACAACATCGAAAAGGAAATTTTTGCCCAACATGAAAAAGAAATGGTGTTTGAGATTTCCTTAGTCAAGAGAGACATTCTCAATTTTCGTCGCACCATGAAACCACAACGCAGTGTTTTTGAGTCTCTCACTCAAGAGCATAAATATATCGAAAAAGAACTCAGGCCCTATTTCCAAGATCTCATTGGAACAAATATTCGCATCTGGAATATGTTGGAAAGCGCCAAAGAAACCATCGAATCACTAGAAGCCACCAACAATTCCCTGCTCTCCAACCAACTCGATATGACCATGAAAGTGCTCACGATTTTTTCCGCTGTAATGCTCCCGATGACTGTTTATTCCAATATTCTTGCTATGAGCGCCGATATCCCGTTTGGAAAGGATCCTAACGCTTTCTGGATTCATTTAAGCATCATGCTTGCGTTATCACTAATTACTATTACTTTTTTTAAAGCAAGAAAGTGGCTATAATTATGAAAAGTTAAATTATGCTAAAACTCTACAACACCCTCTCTCGGACAAAAGAAGAATTCAAGCCAATCAACCCCGGTAAAGTTGGTTTTTATACTTGTGGCCCCACTGTCTATGACCACTGCCACATTGGTCATGCCCGCGGGTATGTTGCAATGGATGTGATAAGGCGATATTTGGAATATCTTGGCTACGAGGTTCGTTTTATCATGAATTATACTGACGTTGGACATATGGTAAATGACGTTGAGGTCGGCGAAGACAAAATTCAAAAAAAAGCCAAGTTGGAAAAAATTGATCCGATGGAAGTGGTTGAAAAATATATCGAATCAGCCAAAGAAGATTTTAAGGCACTCAACATAAAACGTGCTGTTTTCTACCCAAGACCAACTCAATATATCGATCAAATCATCAAATTCATAGACGATCTCATTCAAAAAGGCTATGCCTATGAGGCTAACGGATCGGTTTATTTTTCTGTAGAAAAATTTCCCGAATATGGAAAACTTTCTGGCCGAAAAACAGATGAGCTGATTGAGGGTTCACGCATTGAAGTCAATCCGGAAAAGAAAAATCCTCTAGATTTTGCCCTGTGGATCAAAGCCGATGAAATTCATATCCTAAAGTGGAAAAGTCCCTGGAGTCTTGGCTATCCTGGTTGGCATATTGAATGTTCCGTAATGTCCTCCGACCTCCTCGGTCAAGACACTTTTGACATCCACGGTGGAGGCAACGAAAATATTTTTCCCCACAATGAAAATGAAATTGCTCAAAGCGAAGCCAGCCTTGGAAAAAAAATGGCCAACTACTGGACGCTCTGGAGTATGGTCAACATCAATGGAGAGAAAATGTCCAAATCCAAAAACAACCATACGACAATAAAAGCTATTCTTGCCAGTTATGACCCAATGGTCGCACGACTTTGGATTATCAGCTCCCACTACCGCAGCATCATTGATTACGCTGAAAATTCCTTATCGCAGGCGAAAACAAATCTAAAAAAAATTACTGAGTGGGTAAACACATTAGAAAATATTGCCAAAAATTCCGCCGATACAAAAGCCGAGATCAGCTTTACTCACATCTACCAAAAACGTTTCGAAAATGCAATGAATGACGATTTCAATACATCACTTGCGCTTAGTGTGGTCTATGAGCTAATCACAGAAACCAATAAGCTCATCGCTGAAAATAAACTTTCACCCGAAACGGTAAAGGGAATTCTTTCCTTTTGGAATCGAATCAATAAGGTTTTTGGGCTTATCATTTATGATCAAGAAAAAATTCCTGAAAAAATAACCGCTTTGGCTGAGAAAAGAAAACAAGCCAAGTTGGAAAAAGATTTTTCACTTTCTGATGACCTGCGCAAAGAAATTGAAAATCTAGGCTACCTAATAGAAGATTTGAAAGACAAGGTGAATTCCGAAGGAAGAGAAGGTGCCCTGGGGCAGAATAATTATTCACTTAAAAAATTATAAACAAACAATATGAACGATTTTTGCGATTGCTCACAATGCCCGCATCATTGCGGTGAAGATGACGAAATAAATCTACCAGCAGAAGATACTAGCACTAAGCCAGCCCCTGATGATTCCGAGGATAACCCACTGGACAACAAGGTAGCGGCAGAAGAGAAAATTGAAAAACTCAAAAAAGCTATTTCTGATTTAGGTTTTAAATTAGAAGACACGAAAGAAGGAATTAGGGTTTCCATGTAATGAAAAACTTCTGGCAAAAAATTGAAAAACCGATTTTAGCATTAGCACCAATGGCCGGAATCACTGATAGTGCTTTTCGTCAGATTTGTCGTGAAAATGGCGCTGATGTGACTTATTCCGAAATGGCGAGTGTGAGTGCATTGTTTTACAAACCACAAAAAACCCTAGAATTGGTCAGGTTCAATGAAAAAGAACGACCCTATGTTGTCCAGCTGTTCGGCAATAAGCCAGAGCATTTTGCCGTGGCCACGAAAATTATTAGCAAAGAAGTCAAGCCGGACGGCATCGACATCAACTTCGGCTGCCCTGCTAAAAAAGTTTTCAAACACGGCAGTGGTTGCGCATTGATGCCGCAAATTGAACTAGCACGTGAAATCATTTTGGCTGTCTGCAATAACACACATCTGCCAGTTTCAATCAAAATCCGTGCCGGGATCAAAGATTTTAACGCGCTGGAATTTATCGAAAAAACCAAAGACCTCACTTATTCAACTGCGATGGTACACGGTCGAACATATGAAGGCGGTTTTTCCGGTAACGTCAATTGGGAAATCATCTCCCAAATAAAAAAAATTATTCCCGAAAAAATTGTCCTCGGCAATGGTGGAATCACGACGCCCGAAGACGCTTTTGAAATTTTACAAAAATATCCCAACATTGACGGTCTCGGCATTGCTCGTGGCTCATGGGGTAAGCCGTATCTTTTTGAACAAATTAAAAAATACGTCCATACCGTAGGGGCGGTTCATGAACCGCCCCTACCGCCGGTTTTTTCCAAAATCAAAAAAATAATGCTCACCCACGCCAAATTAATTCTTGCCGACAAGGCCGAAATGGGGAAATTTGAAATCCGAAAACACCTCGTCTGGTACATCAAAGGCTTCCCTGGCGCATCCGAACTCCGTCAAAAGCTAGTTCGAGCCGAAAGTGTCAAGGAAATCAAGGAAATTTTGAGATAACAGAACTTACGCGTTTGCCAAAAGCAAGCTTTTCTATAGCCAATGTTGATACTGAAAAACTTTAATAGCTTCAGCGGTTAAAATAGATGAAAATAAGCTCTAAGCAGCCACGCGCTTTAAGAATTGCTTTTGGTAAGCGTGTAAATCATACATAAATAATGTGCACAATCAGCGCATAAGTTGGGCAAAACTGCAAGTTGCCCATTTAACTTTCTCTTGCTAGAATAGATTAGCTATGGCAACATCTGAAAATAAAGATCTGAAGTTACCACCCCAAAACATCGACGCGGAAAAATCCGTGCTCGGTGCTTTAATGCTGGACAAAGACGCCATCATCCGCGTCGCTAACCTCGTACGCCTCGGCGATTTTTATAAAGACACGCACAATCTGATCTATGAAACAATGATTGATCTTTATGAGAAGAGAGAGCCGATCGACGTGCTCAGTCTTTCCAACCGTCTTGAAGAAAAGGGTCAACTTGACACTATTGGCGGATCAAGTTATCTTGCCACGTTAGTCAATACTGTTCCTTCAAGTTCGAATGTTTCTCACTACGCGAAAGTCGTACAAAAAAAATCAACACTGCGAAAATTAATTGAAACAGCCAGTGAAATCGTTGAACTCGGCTATCATGAAGAAGAAGACGTTGATAAGTTGCTTGACGAAGCCGAGCAAAAATTGTTCGCTGTTTCGCAAAAGTACATCAAGCAAGATTTTGTGCCAATCCGTTCCATTCTGGAGGCAGCCTTCAATCGCATTGATGAGTTGCACAAAGGTGACCATCAACTGCGAGGAATTCCGACTGGCTACACTGACCTCAATAATGTGCTTGCTGGTTTCCAAAAATCCGACCTCATCATTTTGGCAGCGCGTCCTAGTATCGGAAAATCCACTCTAGCCATGGACTTCGCCAGAAGCATTGCCGTGAAAGAAAAAATCGGTGTCGGTGTTTTTTCTTTGGAAATGGGCGCTGATCAATTAATTGACAGAATGCTCGCCGCTCAATCAGGAGTGGACTTGTGGCGCCTGCGCACAGGTCGCCTCAAAACTGGTGATGGTGATGACGACTTCCAGCGAATCGGCGAAGCAATGGGAGTGCTCAGCGAGGCGCCGATTTTCATTGATGACTCTGGTTCTGCCAATATCATGGAAATTCGCACCATGGCAAGACGCCTACAGATGGAACACAATGTTGGGA
>JBAXPY010000038.1:0-10418 GCA_037132035.1 Candidatus Moraniibacteriota bacterium
CAATTGGCTATGGAGCCTATTTTTTGCATAAATTAAACTCACTTACCAATAAAGTCAATATTTACCAAAAACCAGAAAATCTCCTCGACACAATCAGTTCAGTAGCCCAAATAGCCAAAAATAACTCCTTAGAATTAAAAAATACTGACGGTGAAAGGATTAATATCCTTCTATTGGGCGTGGCAGGAAAAGGCAAGCCAGGACAAAACCTGACTGACACAATCATGATTGCCAACATTAATCTAAGGACCAACCAAGTCGCGCTCCTCTCTCTTCCTAGAGATCTATATGTTTCCGTCCCCGATTCAGGCTGGCAAACAAAAATAAATGCTATCTATCAATCCGGCCTCAATAATACCAATAAGGAAGAAAAAGCAATTGAGCCATTGCTAAAGACCATTAAAAATGTCACTTCTCTCGATATCCACTATTATGCCGTTCTTAACTTTGACGGCTTCAAACAAGTGATTGATGCCCTAGGAGGTGTTAATGTTACCAACGAACGAGACATTTATGATGCGCAATACCCTGGACCAAACTATAGCTATGAAACTTTTGATCTCAAAAAGGGCTTTCAACATCTGGACGGTGATATAGCACTCAAGTATGCAAGGGAACGCCATGACGATCCCGAAGGAGATTTTGGCAGAGCCAAAAGACAGCAACAGATACTCCAATCAACAAAAAATAAATTATTTTCCACAAAAACACTATTCGACATTTTTTCAATAAATAAGCTTTTCACTGCTCTAGGAGAAAATGTCAGAACCGATATAACCTCACGCGAACTGGAAAGTTTTTTCGAATTGAGCAAAAAATTGGACACAAACAACATCGTCAATGCCAATGTTGACGCTTGGAACAAGGACAGCCTACTCAAAGTTTCTCACGTTTTTTACGGTGAAACACGCGCCTTTATCCTCATTCCAAGGGTAGGAAATTTCAGTGAAATACACGACTTAGCTCAAAATATTTTTGATTTAAATAAGCTTAAAAGACGGCGCGAAGAAATAACCAAGGAAGATGCTACTGTTGCACTTATTAATAAAAGCGGAGATAATGACGTTATCATAAAAATAAAAAAATTACTCAACGAAAATCTGGTCTACAAGAATGTAATAATTATTCCAGACCCCAGCAACAAGGACCTGGAAGACGTCACGAATGTCTATGACTCAAATTCTGGCACGAAACCATTCACTCTCGATGAAATTGCGACTCGCCTCCCCGCCAATGTCTATTACGCCCTGCCTGATAAATTTAAAAAAATAACAGATAAAACCACGCTAGATATCGTTTTAGTCATCGGGAAAGATTCGATTGGAAAATATAATATGCCAGAAGATACAATTGAAGATTTCAAAAAAGCACAAGATGACCAGGATTATTTAAATATGCAAAATAAATCAAATTAATCATATGAAATTAATCATCGGACTAGGCAATCCTGGTCAAAAATACGAGCTAACGAGACACAATCTCGGCTTTATTTTTCTCAATAAATTACGTGACAAATGGTTGTTCCCAAATTTTAGTGATGAACAGAAATTCAACGCTGAAATCTCTCAAGGAGAAATCGCTGGCGAAAAAATCATTCTCGCAAAACCGCAAAATTTCATAAACCTGTCTGGAGAAACAGTGAAAAAAATCATGACTTTTTATAAAATAAGTGTTGATAATTTACTAATTATCCATGATGATATCGATATTTACTGTGGCAAATATAAACTTGCGACTGAATCATCATCGGCCGGCCACAATGGCGTTCAAAATATCATCGACAATCTAGGCACGAAAAAATTCGCTCGATTACGAATTGGAGTCAAAAAAGAAGCCAGTGAAAACGAAAAAGAAGTTCAAATGGAAGCCAGCGATTTCGTCTTAGGCAAATTGGAAATCACCGAATTAGAAAAAATAACTAACATAGAAAAAGCTGTACTCGGGGAAGTGGAAAAAATTATTGTCTAGGATTTGTTTTCCAAAGTTTCGTGCATAAAGCAACATTTCTCTCGGAATTATCCTGAAAAAATACATTTAATTTACTCACAAAAACCAAGGAGAGTGTTTTCACTTTCAAACTTACACACAAAACTCCAAAAAACAAATTATTTTGACCCTACTCTCAAAACTACTCCAACCTCGCACCCTAGCGCAAAATATAACTTATGTCAAAATATATTGGCTGATATGGCTCAAGTAAGGGCTAAATTTTTCATTAAAAAACCCGCCAAACTTTCGCTCAGTGGGTTTTTGATATAATTTCAAGAATTTATTTCAAAAGTTTCTCCATCATTTCATCGGTCTGTTTTTTTAACTCTTCCGCCGTACCATTATTATTCATTTTAAACTCTGCGCGTCGACCAATTTCATGGATTGAAATCTCGGTTAACTTCCCCTCTTCCTCCAAGAATTGCTCGAGTGTCGCATTCTCTTCGCCCTCCTTTTCTTTGCGCGACTTGGTCCGCTCGTAACGTAATTTCAAATCAGCCGTCACATAGACAAGATAAAAATTTTCTTGATATTTTTTTTGAAACGGCTCAACATCACCATGCATCCTTATTCCATCAGCAATGATTATATCAGCTTCGCTCTTTTCCATGTCTTGGATCAATGAATCAATGATCACGGATGGACCATAACCCTCCTTGAGCACAAGCGCCAGCTTAATCAAATTATCTCGTGTGACAGGAAGATGTAGGTCTTCTAGTGTCCGACGCAAAATCTTGGAAGTGCCAAAATGCACCGCACCATATTTTTCTAACAAATAGTCCGATACAGTTCCTTTTCCTGCCCCCTTTTCCCCAATAAGCCCAATAATTATTTTTCTTTTCATACTACTTTTTATTTACTGCTTATCCAAAAAACAAAATCTTCCAGCCGATATAACTGGAAGATTTTTGCCGAAAATAAACTAGACTGTGATTTTGAAACCAACGCCCATTGTTGAACAAAGAGAAACAGTTCTCACTAACTTTCCCTTGAGGCTAGCGGGCTTAACCTTTTCTACGCTTTCCAAGAAAGCCTTAATATTCTCCAAAAGTTTTTCGTCAGTGAAAGACAACTTTCCCACTACTTGATGAATATTACCAGAATTATCAGTTTTATAGGCTGCGCGACCTTTTTTCAAAGCGTCTACAGTTTCTTTAATCTTCGTTGTTACTGTTTCAGTCTTTGGATTTGGCATAAGCCCCTTGGGTCCAAGAATTTTCGCCACAACGGCTAATTTTGGCATCATCTCAGGGGTTGCTACGAGGACATCGAATCCGCCATCTTCAGAAAAAATCTTGCCACTTTTAATTCTTTCAATCAATTCCTCGCCACCAACAATTTCTGCTCCCGCTTTTTTAGCATCCTCAAGACTCGTTGAAGTAATCACAGCTACGCGCTTGTTCTTGCCGGTACCATGTGGCAAAGAAACTGCGCTACGGACCTGTTGATCAGTTTTTTTCGGATCAATTCCCGTTTTAATGTGTACCTCGACTGATTCGTCAAATTTAGCAATCTTATTATCTCGCACGAGCTGCAAAGCTTCTTCCAAGGAATAACTTTTTTCTCTGTCTAGCCTTTCAGCTACTGCTCGATACTTTTTTCCGTGTGCCATATGTTTTTGTGGTATTAACGATTTTTTAAATCTCCCACTAATTAAATATTAATAAATTATCCTTCAATCTTAACTCCCATTGAACGTGCAGTTCCGGCGATAATTTTCTCCGCTGCTTCCACGTCGTTGGCATTAAGATCACTCATCTTCTTTTCAGCAATCTCCCGCAATTTGGCAGCAGTAATTTTTCCCACTTTATCTTTCAAGGGATTTCCCGCTCCTTTTTCCACGCCAGCCGCTTTTCGCAACAAATCTGATGCCGGAGGAGTTTTCAGGACAAAGTCAAAACTGCGATCTTCATAAATCGTAATTTCAGCTGGAATGATGTCGCCCATCTTGTCCTTTGTTGCATCGTTAAATTTCGCACAAAAATCACCAATATTAATTCCGTGCTGACCCAAGGCTGGTCCAACTGGAGGTGCTGGATTAGCTTTCCCCGCTTGAATTTGCAATTTAACAACTGTTTTAATTTTCTTTGCCATAATTGTAGTCCTATAAAATTATAATTTATGAATCTGCAAAAAGTCGAGTTCTACCGGTGTTTCGCGTCCAAAAATTGAAACTAACACCTTCACTCGTCCTTTTTCCTCATCTACATCATTGACCCTTCCATCAAACTCCTTAAACGGTCCGTCATTAATCTTGACCATATCCCCAACTTTCACATCAATCTTATATTTAGGTTCATCCACTCCCATGCGTTTTTTGAGCATTTCGATTTCTTTCGGATCAACTGGTGTTGGAGTTGTGCCAAGACCGATAAAACCTGTCACATTTGGAGTATTTCTCACAACATACCATGAAGCGTCAGTCACAATCATGTCCACCAACACATATCCTGGATAAATCCGTTCCTCAATCACAGTACGCTTTCCTGCTTTAATTTTAATCTTTTTTTCAATCGGCACCATTACATCGAAGATAAATTCTTGCATATCCATCGATTCGATTCTTTGTTTTAGATTACGCGATACATTATCCTCGTATCCGGAATAAGTATGTAGCACATACCAAGATCTTCCGTGATGTTGTGATTGTTTTGCCATTGTTTTTGAAAACTAAAACTAATTAAATATTATCTATTTTAAAATAAACGTCTTCAGAAGATACTCAAAAATAAAATCAAGTCCACCGAGAAAAAACGACAAAACCAGACTAATTCCAATAACTGTCAAAGTATAGTTAATGGTTTGTTTTTTGGTGGGCCAATTGACTTTCTGCAGTTCTGATTTAGCTTCTTTTAAAAATTGGACAATTTTGTTCATAACGATTTTTTAAGCTTTTTTAAAAGCCCTTTGGGGCTTTTTTGTAATATATGCAGGATATATTATTTTTGATTTTTTGTCAAATGGGCTTTCTGGGTTTGAATTCGGGATGTGACGCACATGCTTGACAAACCCCTAAATCAGTGCTACAATTGACTTTTATGTTAATACTTTCGTATCTAACTGCTTGCAGAGGTATCTAAACATAAAACATTTAATTTTTATGTTTAGAGCCTTTCTTTTCTGAGAGTCTCCCCAAAAAAACATGTATCAACAACGCCAAAGTCGCGGGACTTCTAGTTCTTCGCGCAGAAATTTTTCCCGTCCCGCTGGGCGGAGTGCCGGCCCAAGTCGTGGCGGTCGAGGTTTCCGAGGAAGCTTCATCAGCATTGATAAATTTATCAATAAAGCTGTGCCAGTTATAAAAACCCCTGGAGATGAGTATGTTCCACAGGCATCTTTTTCTGATTTCAAGATCAATGATCGTCTAAAAACAATCATCGCTCAACGTGGATATAAGTTGCCAACTCCAATCCAAGATCAAACCATTCCTCATATCCTTGAAGGAAAAGACTTGATTGGTCTTGCAAATACTGGAACTGGCAAAACTGCTGCCTTTCTCGTTCCAATGATCAACAAAATGATTGGTAACCGAGATGAAAAACTGTTGGTTGTCGTGCCTACTCGTGAGTTAGCAACTCAAATTCAAGAAGAATTCATTGCCCTCTCGCGTGGCCTCAATCTGTTTTCCGTGGTGATTATTGGTGGTGCCAATATGCACCGTCAAGTTTCTCAACTTCGCTCAAGGCCCAACATTGTCGTTGGAACACCGGGACGATTAAAGGACTTGGTACAACAAAGAAAGCTCGACCTGTCTCGTTTCTCAAACGTGGTTCTTGATGAGGCCGACCAAATGCTCGACATGGGATTCATTAATGACATCAAATTCCTACTATCATTTCTAACTCAGAAAAAGCAAACCCTGTTTTTCTCTGCCACCCTGCCACCGGCTATTGAACATTTGATTAAAGATTTTCTTGTCGACCCAGTGAGGATCTCCATTAGAAGCCAAGCAACACCAGCCCAAATCGATCAAGATGTTGTACGAGTAAAACAAGGTGAGGATAAGATTGAAATCCTGCATAACCTGCTCAAAGAAGCCGCTTTTCAAAAAGTACTCATTTTTGCCAGAACCAAAAGTAGTACGGAAAAACTATCCAAAATTCTTTTCAGTCGTGGCTTCAAAGCTGAATCAATCCATGGCAACAAATCCCACGGTAAGCGCCAACAAGCACTCCAAATGTTCAAGGAAGACCGAGTGGAAATTCTCGTGGCCACTGACATTGCTGCTAGAGGCCTCGACATTCCCAACGTAAGTCACGTGATCAACTTTGATGTCCCTGCTACATATGAGGATTATATCCACCGCATCGGTCGCACAGGCCGCGCAGATAAAACCGGCATTGCATTGACTTTTGTTTCGTAGATCTCATTTCAAAGATAAAGAGCACCTCGCAAAAAACGGGGTGTTCTTTGTTGTCATTTATTGCTTGACCAAAGTCTTTTCATTCTTTAAACTATAATTATATGACTTACACATTTACCAAAAACAATCTTTAAAGCGCGTGGTTACTTAAAGTTTGTTTTTTGTTTATTTTAATCTATAAAACCACCAGAACTTTTCCGAGTAAACCCTGGCTATAGAAAAGTTTATTTTTGGCAAACGCGTAAGTTCTGAGTTAGCTAAAAACAAAAAATAATACACAAAAAAATGATACTATTAAAAAAAATATTTAATGTTTTAATTTACGCATTCGCCTTTTCAGGCTTAATCTTGATTGCTGGTTTCTTTGCTATCCGATTGGGCCTCACAAATGTCTCAGGAGAAATTGACAGCAAGAGTTCCCATTTCTCCGCTAATGCGCAAAAGCTCAAGATAGCTAGCAGTACTGCGGCACCCCAACCCCAAATACCAGGAGATTTAACAGTTTCCACAATTGAGCAAGAAATAAAACGCCTGCAAGAAATAAAAACAGTTCGAGCAAATAATTACTGCAAAATCCAAGCAGTTGGCGAATATTTTCCCATAAACTCAAGACGCATCATAGAGATAGCGCAAGATTCAAAATCTGATCAAGTTGTCGCAAAAACACTGACCGCTTTGGAATTAGGACTAGACGAAAATAGTCCGCTAAAAAACCAATTTGCTAATTGCATCAACAACAACAGCTTAGTTTTAGGAGCAGATTTTCCTAGTCTTGAACAGAAATTCAATGCTGCCGAAAGCAACAATGCTTTCTATTGGGTCAATACACCAGAATGGCAAGCCATCAAAGAAGCCACAGCAAAAGACAAGCCTATCATTGATCAAGTTAGCCAACTGACTGGTGTTGAATCAAGATTAATTGTCTCTGGAATGATCGTCGAGCAACTACGCCTTTTCAATTCAGGAAGAGAAGTCTTTAAAAAGTTTTTTGAACCACTGAAAATTCTCTGTAGCGCCAATAAAATTTCTCTGGGAGTTATGGGTATCAAAGAGCAAACAGCCATTACAATTGAAAACCACCTGAAAGATCCAACTTGCGATTATTATCTAGGAAAAGATTTTGAAAATATTCTAGATTTCGAAACGAGTAATGTCAGCCAAGAGCGCTATGATCGCCTTGCCTCCGAAAAAGATCACTATTACTCTTACCTTTATGGAGCACTCTATCTCAAGCAATTCATGAACCAATGGAAAAAGGCCGGATATGACATCCAATACCGACCAGAAATAGTAGGCACGCTCTTCAACGTTGGGTTCCCTCAATCCAAGCCCAACCCCGATCCAAAAGTAGGTGGATCGCACATTAAAGTTGGAGAAAAAGAATACAGCTTCGGCTCACTTGCTTATGAGTTTTATTATTCTGGAGAACTAGTAAAAGAATTCCCCTATGAAACAAATTAGTAGATGACTCAGACGCAAGTCGCGCTCAAACATTTATGGAAAAATATGACGTTATAATCGTTGGCGCAGGACCAGCAGGAAGCACAGCTGCTTATTACACTTCAGGCCTCAAGGTTTTACTTATTGATAAAGCGGACTTTCCCAGACACAAGGCTTGTGGTGGTGGTCTCATGAGCAGTCGAGATTGGCATTTGGAACTTGAAAATTATGCCAAAATCAAAAATAAATTAACCACTTTTTCTTGTGAAGCCATTAAAATTTACTGGAACTGTGAGTATATCGCAAACCGTCGTTTCAAACATCTCTTTGATCAAATTAGTCGCTATGAATTTGATAATTTACTCTTCGAAGAAGCATTAAAGAGAAAAAATATTACTTTTCGGAAGTTTGATTTGCAAAAAATCGAGAAAACTACCCTTGAAGGAAAAAGTGGCTATGCTCTATCTGATGGGCAAAATAGTATTTTTACTACCCATCTCATTGGAGCAGACGGAATACATAGCAAGGTTTCAAAATTTCTTGGCAATCCCCCGCCGAAAAGACACCAGGTCGGCTATTGCTTGGAATGCGACATTGTTTGTGAAAAAAATAATCTCTATGCACACGTTGTTGCGGGATACCTGAAAGAAATCGGTTACGGCTGGATTTTTCCGACCGCTTCAGGCTATCAAGTCGGAGTTGGGATCGTGCGAAAACCGAAACACAATTTGCAATATTACCTAGACAACTTCATAGAATGGACGATTGAAAAAAAAATCCTGCCAGAGCAGCATGAAATCAAAAAAACTTTTGGCGGAGCATTACCATTGAAAGTCGTTAAGACGTATTGCACTGATGATATCTTGCTCTGTGGCGATGCAATGGGACTCGTGAAAATACTCACAGGTGAAGGAATTTACTATGCCATGATGAGTGGAAAAATAGCTGGCCTTGCACTTTCTCATGATCGCAATAACCTCAAAAAGGCGTATAGAAAGAAAATGCGTCCGCTCATCTGGGATACATTCATCACGCCATATATCCCGCCAAAAATCTTTACTCTTGCTTTTTGGGCTGTGTTTTTTCGCATTGCCAAAGTTTTTGATCAAACTAACCTTTTGTGCCCGCTCAATGTCTTTGTCGATTTTTTCATGCGCATGACTATGCACAGAAAGAAATTTGAAAGTCGAAGTTTTTATCGGGATGAAAAAATTGTGATTGAAAAATATTAAATACTATCCATTCATTCCTGCTTATACACTCGAATGAAATTCCCCGGACGATTATCAATATTAAGCTCCCAAAGCGGGGGCTTTTTCTTTGCCTCGATAAATTGTCCGATATAGCCCCAGCGGACCTGTCCTCGTCGCGTTAGAACAAAATACATATCGTCACGATTTTGATTCAACACATCCACCACCTTTTCTTTGTTATCATTACTAATATCCACGCATTGACCAGTAATAAATGGACAAATTCCCGGATAATCAGCAATGACAATAATTTCTTTTCCGCCAGCGAGAGCGGTGATTGCTTGCCCTGCTTCGTAACCGCCATAGCCCCAAGCACCGGTGATTAAATTATGTCTAGGCAAGAAAATATTAGCATAATTAAAATAAAACGGTTGCACGGACCACAAGCTAATAATGCTGATGAGAAGGATTATTAAAGAAAAAATAATTTTATTTATTTTCAAAAATATTTTATATTGCAAAAATTCCCAAATACCCAATACGGCCATAAAAATAACTAATGGTTGCAAAATTATTCCATAACGAATATTAACAAGTAAATTTTGCATTGTTACAGCTAGCCAATAAATAAGTATAAAAGCGGAAAGCATGAATACCAAAAAATCATGCTTAGTTTTTTGAAAAATAACTTTTAGCCAAATAAAAAATAGTCCGAAAAGCACAAGGGGAGTGAGTGAAAAAACCAGCGGTCGTGATTGCAGAATTAGTTTTTTCCAAAAAGCTAAACTAATAAAAAAATCACTTTGACGCGAATCAAAAGGCACTGCTTCGAGATTGAAAAAATTGATTCCCGTCGCCCAGCTAATAAAGGCGAAAAGAGAAACTCCTGAAACAATAACAATAATACTTTTGAAAATTATTCGCTTAAAGTGATTGAGATATTTCAGGCAAAATAAAGTTATACGACTTTTCCAAAAATATCCGTCCGAGATAATTGCAATATTAAAACAAATCATTCCCCAAAAGAGAAATCCTGTGTGGCTGAAATTAATGATGTCATTAAAAAGATATTTACTTTTCACAAAAACAGCTGGCATCAAAAGAGCAAATATAAAAAAACCACCAAAAATAATTGCCAGATAAGCCGTGGCTATTTTTTGGATTTTTTTTGAAAATTCTGATTTTTCTTCTTCGTTAAATTTATAATAATATAAAATATAAGCGATAAAAATAAAAAATAAAAAATAAACCAAAATAAGTGCAATATATTTCGTAGCCAAAGCTAAGCCGAGAAAAAGTGTTGTTAGCGCCAGCACTTTTTTTGAAGCATTTTTAATAAATAATAAAAAAGAAAGGATAGTCGCAGAGCAAAAAAGCCAAGTGTCAAGTACCCATTTCTTTAGACACTAATTCTGAGATTAAAAATTGATTAG
>JBAXPY010000039.1:0-10289 GCA_037132035.1 Candidatus Moraniibacteriota bacterium
ACACAAGATATGATAATTTACTTGTAGGTAAGTTTATTAATAGTATTTTGCAAGATGGTAAGAGAACTACAGCTGAGCGGATCGTTTATGAAGCATTTGATGTTATTCATGAAAAGACCAAAAAAGGTGGTCTGAATATTTTTGAACAAGCCTTGAAAAATGTCGCACCACTTGTTGAGTTGAAATCTCGCAGGGTTGGTGGTGCCAACTATCAAGTTCCAGTTCCAGTTTTGGGTGAGAGACGCACAACATTGGCGATCCGTTGGCTCAAAGCTGCAATTTCTTCAAAAAAAGGTAAGAGAATGGCAGAGAAATTGGCTGATGAGTTGATTGAAGCTTCCAATAAAACTGGCGCAGCAATGAAAAAGAGAGATGATGTACATAGAATGGCGGATGCCAATAAGGCGTTTGCTCACTTCGCTTAGTTTTAAATTCTTATAAACAAAAAGAAATGGCTAGACAATATCCAATTGAAAAGTATCGTAATATCGGAATCATCGCGCATATCGATGCGGGAAAAACTACCACGACTGAGCGCGTTTTGTTCTACACGGGAGTTACTCACAAAATCGGAGAGGTGCATGAAGGCGCTGCAACAATGGATTGGATGGAACAAGAGCAGGAGCGTGGGATCACCATCACATCCGCTGCGACAACTTGTTTTTGGAAAGATTGTCAGGTGAACATTATTGATACTCCGGGACATGTGGACTTTACAGTTGAAGTTGAGCGGTCACTGCGCGTTCTAGACGGCGGCGTGGTTGTGTTTGATGGAAAAGAAGGGGTGGAGCCTCAATCGGAAACTGTGTGGCGTCAGGCGGACAAATATAGCGTACCACGCGTTTGTTTTATTAATAAAATTGACAAAGAAGGGGCGGATTTCTATTACGCTCTGCGTACCATCTGGGATCGCTTAACTCCAAACGCTGTCGCTTTGCAAATTCCAATCGGAGAGCGTGGCGATTTTGCTGGTGTGGTAGATTTGATCAAGATGAAGGGTTATACTTTTGCCGGGGAAATGGGTATTGAAGTGATTGAAGGAGAAATTCCTGCGGAACTTTTGGACAAAGCGAAAGAATGGCGAGAAAAAATGGTAGAAAAGGTTTCTGAAACGGATGATGCGCTCACAGAAAAATTTTTGAATGGCGAAGAAATTTCGCAAGATGAGTTGAAGGCAGCCATTCGTCGAGCGACGATTGCCACAAAGCTTGTTCCAGTTTTCACCGGAACAGCTTTGCGTAATAAGGGTGTGCAATTAGTGCTTGATGCTGTTATCGATTATCTCCCTTCTCCTTTGGATGTGCCAGCCATTAAAGCAACGGATGTTCGCGACGAAACAATTGAAATCGAAGTGAAACAACAAGACGATGCGCCTTTTGCCGCTTTGGCTTTTAAGGTAGCAACTGATCCCTATGTGGGACAATTAACTTTCTTTCGAGTGTACTCGGGAGTTTTGAAAGCGGGATCATATGTTTTAAATTCTTCCAAAAATGAAAAAGAACGTATCGGACGAATCTTGCAAATGCACGCTAACCACCGCGAAGAAATCTCAGAGATTTATGCTGGAGGAATTGGCGCTTTGGTTGGAATGAAAAATACGACAACCGGAGACACTCTTTGCGACATTGAAAAACCGGTGCTTTTGGAAACAATTATTTTTCCAGAACCAGTGATTTCGATTGCGATTGAGCCAAAGACTAAAGCTGACCAAGAGAAAATGGGATTTGCATTGCGAAAACTGGCCGAAGAAGATCCGACTTTTAAGGTTAGAACTGATGAGGAAACAGGACAAACAATCATTTCTGGCATGGGCGAATTGCATTTGGATATTATTGTTGATCGAATGAAACGTGAGTTTAAGGTTGAAGCAAATATTGGTCAACCGCAAGTGGCTTATCGTGAAACGATTCGTGTTAAAGCGGAAGCGGAAGGTAAGTATATCAAACAATCTGGCGGTCGTGGACAATACGGACATTGTTGGATGCGCGTTGAGCCACAAGAAGCGGGCAAGGGCTTTGAATTTGTTAGTGAAATTAAAGGTGGTATCATCCCGCAAGAATATATTACGCCGATTGAGAAGGGTGCCAAAGAAGCGATGGACTCTGGAGTTGTGGCAGGTTATCCAATGGTGGACATCAAAGCGACGGTTTATGATGGATCATATCATGAAGTGGACTCCTCAGAAGCGGCTTTCAAAATTGCCGGATCAATGGCGTTTAAAGAAGCTTGCAGAAGAGCCAAGCCAATGCTCTTGGAGCCTATCATGAAAGTGCAAACCATTACGCCAGAAAACTTTATGGGTGATGTGGTTGGCGATCTTAATGCTAAGCGCGGAATCATCAAAGAAATGGGTGACCGCGGAGAAGGCAATGCGCGTGTGAAAATTATCGATGCCGAAGTGCCGCTTTCTTCTATGTTTGGCTATGCCACACAACTTCGTTCAATGTCCCAAGGTCGTGCCAACTATGCGATGGAATTTTCTCATTACGCCGAAGTGCCAAAGAATGTAGCGGAAGAGATTTCAGGAGGGAAGAAATAGGCAAATCATGAAACATGTAACATATAGCATGTAGCAAAATTTACGACTTTTTCAGAAAAGCAACTCCGGGTGGGGTTGTTTTTTTGTGAATTTTAGCTATAATTTATTTATTAACTTTTTTGTATCATTATGCTAAACAAAAAAATAATTATTAGGGGTGGGTATAATTTGCTCGTATTGCTTTTATGTGTCATTGTCATTCCCAGTCTTGGTCTTTTTGGGGCAATCTTTATGAGGGAGGGAAAAATTGAAATTTCAGCTTTCTTATTCCTCCTTTTTGTTATTGTGGGCTGTGCTTATTTGTGCTGGAAGGCCTTATCCTCAAACATCATTAGTGTGGATGAACGAGAGTTGGTAATAATTCGTGGAAAGAATAAAAAAGTAATTCCTCTCGGAAGCATTGATTTGATTATTTGGGCAAGTTTTGATGAACTTGGTAAAATGGGAATAAAAAAGAACGATACTATCAAGCAAGATGTCCGAAAATATAAAGAAGCTATCAATGTTGATTTAATTTTTCCAGAGGGCATCGGACCTGTTGTTACTTCGGAATATCGAAAAAATAAAACGCCAATTTTGTTTGTACAAGAAAAAGATAAAAAGCAGCATCTTTTGAATATGGGGGGGCTATTGGGACAAGAGCATTCTTGAAATACTTGAAGTGTTCAAAAATAAGGGAGTTGATATCGAGATAAGACATAAGTAAGGAAAAAATAGTTTCGGTTTATGTGGATTTTTAAAGACAACTCTGAGAGGGGTTGTTTTTTTTGTTCAAAAAAGGTGTCATTCCCGCGAAGACGGGAATCCAGTGTGGAAACTTAATAAAAAAGTACGACTTTGTGTTTTGATGAACTGAGAAATCGAGATGCTAAATCCTAGATTAATGAGGTAAGTTTAGGCACTAAGTTTCGTGTTTTTAATCTTGCCTTGAGACTAGATTCCCGCCTGCGCGGGAATGACAAGAAGGGATGGGCTGTTTTTTTATTCAAAAGAGAGTTGTGGTTATTTATGTAGCCAGTCTATTGACTTTTTGGCCAGTTTTGCCTATGTTAAATTAAGGTTTGTCGAGAAATTAGCGGATTTTTTGTTCTTTTTTGGAATTAGGCGCGAATAAACACAATTGCAAAATTTATGAGGGGAGGGATGGCGTATGTGGAATATTTTGATAATAATAGGATTAATCTTTCTATTGATCAAGGGTGTTGTGTGGCTTATCAACCGCATGTCTCGCCAAAAAAAATTAGCGCAAGTAAGGGGGCGTTGCCTGGCTGCATTGAGCAGGATTGGAAAGCTTTCCGATACTTATGATGTTGCGAGTTTTGTCAGGGAACACACCTTGGAAATGGCTCTTGTTGATGGTTATATTCACGACAGGAATAAACAGGAATCGTTTGAAAAAATGGCCGATAAGCTTGAAGGAGTATTAAGTAATCCGGCCACTGAATTGCCGCGGCGAGAATAATTGTCGTGCAACGATTCTGCATTAAGGGTTATGGTGAATTTCATCATAACCCTTTGTTTATGGAGTGTGAAATTGTGGATAGATTTTTTGTTTAAATAGGACTTGTTTGGTATAATCCAGATATGCGAGAAGATGAGCAAAAATTTTCCAAAATCAGTTTATGGTTTTTGGGTGTGAAGGAAAAAATCGAGAAAAATGCTGGGTCACTTTTTATGCTTGCCATTTTATTGGTTTGGCTGGGGATGTTTCTTTCTCAAGAAGTGAGCTTGGTTAATACTGATTTAGGGCGTCATATTGAAAATGGGCGCTATTTTTTTGAGACTCATAAGATCCCAGATACTAATTTGTACTCTTATACTTATCCCGATATCCCCTTTATTAACCATCATTGGGGTTCAGGTGTGGTTTTTTACTTAATCTGGAAATATGTAGGTCTTTCAGGGTTGTCCTTTTTTTATGTAGCCCTAAGTTTTTTAACTTTTTGTATTTTATTTTTGGAGACTAAAAAGTATGCCGGGCTGGCACTGACCGTGCTTTCGGCTGTTCTCGTTATTCCACTTATCGGAGAGCGGACAGAAATCCGGCCGGAAGTGTTTAGTTATCTTTTTGCGGCTATATATTTTATCTTGCTTTGGAAATTTCAGAAAGGTAAGCTTCAAAAGATGACCCTTTTTCTCCTGCCTTGTATGAGCCTTCTTTGGGTTAATCTGCACATCTATTTTATTTTTGGTCTTGGACTTATGGGCCTGTTTCTTCTTGATACGCTGCGAGAAAAAGACTGGTCAAAATTTAAGACGTTGTTTTTTGTCTTAATTTTATCTTTTAGTGCAAGTCTAGCTAACCCTTTTGGTTTGAAAGCCGTACTTTATCCCTTGAACATTTTCCGCAATTACGGTTATCGCGTGCTGGAAAATCAGTCGGTTAGTTTTCTGACGAGAATTGGGTTTATTAATAATCCCAATCTTTTGATTTTTAAGATCGTTTTATTTATTCTTCTAGCTAGCATTGTTTTGTTGTTTTTGACCAATCGAAAAAAAATAAACTGGCCCCTTTTGGGACTTTCAATCGTGATTAGTATTTTGGGCTGGAGTGCTCTGCGTAATTTTTCCTTATTTGGCTATTTTGCTCTTCCGGCAATTGCCTATAGCTTAAAATTTGGTCTCAGAAATAAAATTAATCTCAATGATGGCTGGTCCAAGATTGTTGTTCTTTCTTTAGCTTCTCTGTTTTTTCTATTTTTCAGTTATTTATTTCAAGGGAAGTTATTGCGGGAGAATAGAGTCAATTCCACTGTCCAAACGCAAGCCCAAAATGCCTCAGTAATCTTTTTCAAAGCCAATAATCTTTCCGGGCCAATTTTTAATAACTATGATATCGGCGGATATTTAATTTTTCATCTTTTTCCGAAGGAGAAGGTTTTTGTGGATAATCGACCAGAAGCCTATTCCGATGTGTTTTTTCAAGAAGTCTATATTCCGATGCAAGAAAATGACGATATTTGGAATCGCATGTCTCAGGAATATGCTTTTAATGCAATTTATTTCGCCACTAGCGATGTTACTAATTGGGGGCAAGAGTTTTTGGTGAAAAGAATAAAAGACCCCGAGTGGGCACCAGTTTTTGCGGATGATTACGCAATTATTTTTCTCAAGCGTAATGAGAAAAACAAAGATTTGATTTCTCGGTTTGAAATGTCGCAGGACCATTTTAGAGTTACAGGCGCTCAATGATTATCTTCTTACCTTGGGAGAAGCTGGCATGGCTAGATTATTTTGGTGTTATGAGGAATTTCTAGCAAAGACTGGTGTCTTGCGGTTGCCTTGATTTTTGGCTCTATTTGACGTCTAGCCTCAATTTGCTATGGTATAGGCATAAAATAAAAAGCTGGACCGCTAAGGAGGGTTGGCTTTTTTGTTTTCCATTCTTTGACAACAGAAGAGTTTTTAGAAAATTCTGTTTGGGTATATGGCGGACTATGTTGAATATCATAATAATGAGTTGAAAAGGAAAATTGGGCATGAAAGAAAAACTGAGAATTGGGATCTTGATTTCCGGTGGAGGAACGAATATGCAAGCGATTGTAAATGCTTGTAGAGATGGATTGGTGGATGCCGACGTTGTTTTTGTCAGTGCTGATAATCCAGATGCGGGCGGACTTGTTTGGGCGAGAGGCCAAGAAATACCGACTTTTGTCGTGGACTATCGGGTATTTTGGGATAACCTGAAGTATGCTTGTTTGAGTAATGATTATCCGAACAGCGATCTGGTTCAGGCGGTATTCGAGAAAAGCTTTTATGTCCATGAGCTTTTTAATGGGGATAAGGAAAAGCAACTCGAACATATTTACTGGAAAGTTGTGACGGAAACCGAGTTGCTTATGAAAATCAGAGAAGCCAAGATCGATCTTCTGGTGCTGGCTGGGTCCATGCAAATCTGTACGTCTTACCTCATCGATAATATGAATCGGGGTGACGATGATCCGCGGATAATGAACATTCACCCGGCGCTGCTACCTGCGTTCCCTGGAACCGATGGCTATGGCGATACGATTCGCTATGGCTGTAAAGTCGGCGGATGCACGGTGCATTTTGTCGATTATGGCGAGGATTCTGGGCCGATTATTGGCCAGCGGACATTTCCGATTTATACCGGAGACACGCTGGACGAAGTCAAGAAAAGAGGATTACAAGAGGAATATTTATTGTTTCCAGCTTGTATCCAGCTTTTTGCCGAAAGGCGGCTCAAGGTTGTGAAAAATGATGATGGAAGAAAGGTTGTTTGGATTGCGGAAATGCATAATCATCCCAATGCTATTTAAGGGGAAAGGAGCTGAATAGTGTCTATTCACCGAATTATTGTGGTGCCGAAAAAAAAGCGCCCAGACGTTTTCAAAATTATCAACTTGGAAATTGATGGTGACGCGCCGGATCTTTCCGTGCTGTATCCCGTGCTGGCTAATCCGGAAACGATGCGAGTTATTGATCGAATGCCGAAAAAAACAGCGAAGCGTGGATTTAAAGAAGTTATGTATAACAACGCGGTCATTGATCCAAAGCAGGAAAGCATCATCAAGCTATGTGCTCACAAGGGAGTAAGCGTTGCGGCAGCGAAAGTCAGCTATCGCTATTATGGTAAAAAAATGAACGGCTTGTATGTGAACAAACTGGTTCATACCGCTTTCACTGACGAACCAATTTTGGAAACATTAAAGCCACGCGGTGTGCGTCAATTAATGCAACGCTATGACCTTCGGTCCATGAGTGATCAGGAACTTTGCGACTTCAGCGAGAAGCATGAAATGCACCTGTCGCTAAGCAAAATGAAAAAGCTGGTGGAGTTTCAGGAAAGATTAAAGCTGGAAAGCGTAACGGACGTTTTGCTGGAAACTTTTGCGGGTTCTTGGTCTGGGCATTGCTTCCATGATCTATGGAAGAGTCTTGAGCTGTTTAAATTGCTCAAAGAGGCGACGGAAAAAATTGGCAACCCCAATCTTATTTCCGCATTTGTCGATAATGCCGGAGTCTGGGATTTCTATGACGGATTGTGCATTCTATTCAAACTGGAAACGCATAATTCGCCGACGCAAAAAGAGCCCTATGGTGGACAAATGACAAAGTTGGGTGGAGTTTTGCGGGATATCTTTGAAAATGGTCTGGGCGCCAAACCGATCGGAAACATTGAGATGACGGTTATTGGCGAACTGGAGCGTTTGCGCCATCCGGAATTTACCGGTAAAACTTTGACAGCAGCACTTATTGGACGAGAAACCGTGCGGGCGATTGCTGATTACGGAAATCCAATGGGAATTCCAATGATGCTTGCCCGAATGATGTCACATCCGAATTACAGCGGAAAGCCATTTGCGCTTGGTGGATCAGTGGGAATCACCACTCGCGAAGCAGCTACAAAAGGTAAGCCGCGGGTTGGAGATATTGCGGTATTGGTTGGAGGTAAAACGGGTAATGATGGACTTCACGGAGCGACAGTTAGCTCTGGTGGAATCACGGAAAAGACCGACACTGGCGACGCAACCCATGTTCAAATCGGCATGCCATTTATCGAACAACTTATGATGCGAGCTGGATTAGAATTGAGGGACACTGGATGCCTGAGTGCTCGGAATGACTTTGGCGCACATGGCATCCCGTCGGCGTTTGGGGAAATGGCTAAAAACGAAGACAACTCCGGCGGTTTTATTTGCAATTTGGCTCTCGTGAAATTAAAATGCGCGGGTCTAGCCAACTGGCAGATTGCAATTTCAGAAAGCCAGGAACGTTTCGCGCATGCAGTTAAACCGGAAAAATATGCTGAGGCGATGGCAATATATGCCAAATATGGCTTGGAAGCTACTCCAATCGGCTTATTTACCGACAGCGGATGTTTTCAAATGTTTTATGACAAAAACCAGGAATTTTCGCTGGAAATGAAGATGTCCGGCGAAATTTGTATCGATGTGCCTTACGCCTTTTTTGATGAATGTCCATTGGATATGATTGAAGTGGTAGAACCAAAAATCAAAACAGACACGATGGCTCATCCAAAAATTGACCAATCCAACGTTATGGATATGGGGCTTTCAGTGGTGGGACATTTTGATGTCTGCAACCAGGCGAAAGCAATCACTCGATATGACTCAACAGTGCAGGGGATAACTTGGCAGGGACCACTTTATGGTCGCAACTATAATGTCGCGTCTTCCTTGGCTGCACTGAGGCCTGTTTATGGGAAAAATCACGGGCTTACTGTTAGTCTCAGTTTTTCACCTTGGCAATTTGAAGTCGATCCTGTACGGGCGGCAGAAAATGCTATGATGGACACTTTGGTGGCGCAAGTCGCGGCCGGAGTTTATCCTGCCGACATTGCTTTGGCTGATAACTTTTACACTGATGGTGATGATCCGGAAGCGCGCTGGTATCTGCGAGAGCAGGTTAAAGCGATTACGAGTCTTTCGATCAAAACCGGAACTCCCTTTATGGTCGGAAAAGACAGTTCATCGGGACGAGGGACTTTTGGCGGAAAGACGGTTTGCGTTCTCCCTGGAGTTTGCATTACTGGAATGGGGAAAATTCGGAATGTTCAAAAGTTACTATTACATCAATGGAAAAACCTCGGGAATGTTTTGATGTGTGTTGGTCCGCAAGCAACACAGCTGGATGGATCAATTCTGTCATCAGCGTTGGGTATTCCAGGAGCGCGGTTGGAAAGCATGCTTTCAATTGACCCGGGATTTTATCTCAGTCAATTATATCATCTTTCCCAAAGCGGCATGATTGAATCGGCGGTACCTATCAATCGGGGCGGAATTTTTCTGCGCCTCTTTGAGGGAGTGGAAGCATCGGGATTCGGCTTCGAAACAATACTTTGTCAAGATCTTTTTCCAGAAAGCTTTGGATCTGCCCTTCTTGAGGTTAAACGGGATGCTGTTGGGGACCTGCAAAGGACTTTCCCTGGAATCAAACCCAGGATTATCGGTACGATCGTGCCAAGAAAAGGCATAACCGTTCAAGGAAATAAACTCAACTTTAATCTTCTTAGAGCTGCTTGGAATGGAACTTTTCAACAGGCACTTTGGGGCAAAAATGCAATGGAGGGGATGGCCGCATGAAAACAAAAAAAACGGTTTCAGTGCTTTATGCGCCAGGAACCAATTGCGAAGAAGAGACGATGGCAGCGGTAGAACTAGCCGGGGGCAATCCGCGTTTGGTTTTTCTTTGGGACATCTATCATAAAAAGGAGCGGATTACCGATTGCGACTCGTTTATTGCTCCAGGCGGATTTTCTTTTGGTGATCATCTTGAAACTGGTGTATCGGTGGCAACTTTTCTGGAGGATCATTTAGGGCTCCTTAAGGAAGCAAAAGTTCCCATACTTGGAATTTGTAACGGTGACCAAACTCTTGTTCGGTCAGGGTTGTTCGGATCTGGTGTTGCTATGATCCAAAATAAATCCAAGGTTTTTCGCAGTCGACCAAGTCGACATCGAGTCCTTCCGTCTCACTGTGTTTGGACAAAGGGATTGAAGGGAAGGGTGCTCTCGTTTCCTTCCGCTCATGGATATGGAAGATTTGCGGGAGATGGGGATCTTAATGTGGTCATGGAGTATGTTGGCGCTTCTCCCAACGGGGGAAAAATTGCCATGATCACGGACGACTCTGGCCTTATAGCGGTTCTCATGGATCACCCCGAGAGGCCATATGACAATCCGGACGGTCAGTTAATTTTCAAAAGTGGCATGTCTACCATATGAATTAAATTTTATTAAGGAGGAATGAACCCCCTCAGTCAAATG
>JBAXPY010000040.1:0-10280 GCA_037132035.1 Candidatus Moraniibacteriota bacterium
TACCAGCTATTTGTAATTTTGTCCCTGGCCCCGTCGTCCCGATGCCGACGTTG
This sequence comes from Candidatus Moraniibacteriota bacterium, assembly GCA_037132035.1. Taxonomy (GTDB): domain Bacteria; phylum Patescibacteriota; class Minisyncoccia; order Moranbacterales; family UBA2206; genus UBA9630. The sequence continues at coordinate 54 of JBAXPY010000040.1, forward strand.
CCATTTGATTGAATAACCATTTTCTCGCCAGCTGCATAATCGCCAATAAAGAAGCGTAAATTTCCATTTCCAACTGTTGGATGTGCCGACGAAATAATATCAGCTCCATAAGGAGTTGAAGTGTTTTTTCGAATAATAAAAGCTCGATTATTTGCATCATTTTGACCAAGTCTAAATTCAATCATTCCTTGTTCCCCTGTTGCAGGAGTACTTACAGACAATGCGGAATTTGGAACCATCGTCCCGATTCCGACGTTGCCTTTTAATGCTGTTGTGACAATTGAGTCATTTCCAAGGACAACACTATTTGAACCAAGACCAATTGCATTATAACCAATGACAATTTCATTTGTATCTCCAGTAGCATTTAAAGCACTTGCTCCTGCACCAAGAAGAAGTGAGTTGTTTATATAAGACAGGTTGCCTGTTGTTCCGTTATAATATCTACCCGCATTATATCCAACAACCGTGTTGTAAGAATTTGCGCCATACATATTTTGAAGCGAACCCGAACCTATCGCAGTATTTTGAGCTCCAGTTGAATTATTGGCCAACGCAGAATATCCCATTGCTGTATTGTGACCACCTGTTGAAAAAGTTTGAAGGGCTCCAGCACCATTGCCCGTATTATAATTCCCTGTTCCCGTTAAATTCCCAGAATCACTGGAAAACCAGCTATACGAATTTATTGAAAAAATCGCTTTTGCTCCATTATGCATATACATCGAACCGGCAGAAACATTTATATTCCCAGCAACATCCAACTTTTGTCCCGGACTCGTCGTCCCGATGCCGACGTTGCCGTTATTTTTTACTACCAATCCTGTTCCCGTTAACCCAGAAATATTTGCTGCAAAACTCGTAGAAAGAGAGTCGACTCCCAAAACACTTAATCTTGCACCAGGCGTCGTCGTCCCGATGCCGACGTTGCCGGAAATTGCCAGTCCCGTGCCAGCCGAAACTGTTGTACCAGATGCATATCCGATTTGAGCATTACCAATGACGGAGAGATTTGTGCCAGGCGAAGCATCCCCTATGCCGATATTGCCCGCAAAATAATTTTTTGCCGCACCATTGGCGTAGATTGTATAATTATTTACTCCTGCAATTGCAGAATCAATTTGCAAGGCATAATTGTTTGTTGCTCCAGTGGCGATTGTATAGAGTCCCACATTGGTAGTGGACGCGCCAGTTTTAGAAAAATAGCCAGCATAACCAGTTCCCGTAATGGCTCCGGTGTGGGAGATGTTTAGCGTTTTTGAGAGGTCAGTGGTGGAAGTGGAAACGGCGGTCAAAATATTTACAGCGTCAGTCGCAACACCCAACCCCATTCTGGTGAATTGGGGAGTAATCAAAGAAGAAAGAATTGCAGTTCCCCCTACTGTCGGCATATTGGTTGATTCAATATCTGTTGCCCAAAGTTTAGTCAGTCTGGCTCCAGTTAATCCAATAGTCTGCCCCACTGTTTGGTCGGTGCTGATCAATGTTCCGGTGGTCGGCAAAGTCACACTCGTTGCTCCAGTGGAGAGCAGTGATAAGGCGTTAGTTGGAGAAAAAGTGATAATTTCTCCACCAGCAAGAGTGATCGAATTGGTGGCCAGCATTGTCGAATCGGAAACGGTGAGCGTTTTTAAATTAGAAATGGAAAGTGTTCCAGTGCTGGCAGCAATTGCCAGTCCATTAACCGAATTGGTGAGCAGTTTTGTTGCAGAGAGCGTATCTGTTACGAATGTTAAATCAGAATCATCAACAAGTAGTCCTGCTGTTCCTGCAAAAGTAACTCTTCCGGCCGTTAAGGCGGAATTTGTAATATTTCCTCCAGAGAGTGTAGTATAGGTCGTTGCTCCATTTAAAGAGACGGCGCCTGTACCGGTGATGGTAACAACTGATGGCAGATTATTCAACCCAAGTCTTAATTGGTTTGAAGTTGAACCATCGCCTGCATAATAGAAGTTGAATTCTGCTTGATTGTAAGCCGAGTCAGTCTTACCCCAAGCAAATTGAGAAGTCGCTCCAGCTGCGAGTCCCGTACTATGCGCCATAAATACTTTATTGTATCCACCATTGGCTGTGGCAGTAGAATCAATAACTTGTAATTTGTATTGTGGCGTGGCTGTACCGATTCCTACTCTATGATTGTTTGCATCAATAGAGAGAGTATTAGTATCAAAGGATAATCCATTTACTCCACCCGAGAGAGCAAAGTTGGTATCGTTTGCGAAAGTCCAAGCCGTAGAATTAATTGTGGTTGCACCTGTTCCGGTGGTGAATGTATTTGCACCAGTGATTGTGGTAGGGCCATTTAAACTAATTGCTCCGGTGCCAGTGCCGAATGTATATGCGCCCACTTGTGAAATATTATTATTGAAAGTGGAGGCACCATTAGCAGTGATTGTTCCGACAACGTAAGCATTGCCATTAACATATAGTTTATAGCCTCCCGAATTAGTAGTGCCGATGCCGACGTCGCCGTTATTGAAAATTGTGAGAGCAGTTATCGTGCCATGATCGCCAACTTTGAAATACATATTCGCACCAGTTGTACCAACGCCTGATGTAGTTTGCAAAATCAAGCTGTCAGTTGTTCCTGTTCCACCAATTAAAGTTTGTCCGCCGACGCGACCAGCAAGAAGAACATATTGTGTATGATCATCTGCCAAAAGATTTTGCAAATTAGCATGTGAACGAGTGCCAATTTGCGTCAAATTATCCAGGGAAATATTATTGTCCACATAAGCATCAGCCAAGCTAGTCCCGTGCCAAATACCCTGCGTGATCGTGGTTACAGAAAGATTACCTGCTAAATTTAGTCCACCCCCGACAGTAAAGTTCGTGCCGGAGTTGCCAATGTCCGTGATGAGATTGCCATCCATAGCCAAATTACCATTGGGAGAAAAAGCGCCAGAGATTGTACCATAAATAGTACCGCCCACTTCCAAATCATCTTTAACATAGAGATCTTCTGTTCCATCTATATGAGAAAAAGCTGGCAAAGTGGATTGACCAATGATAGCTGCTCCGGAAGGATAAAAGAAAAGATTCGTGAAATCATGTAGATGAAAAGTGTCTTCATCGGGTAACCGGCCCCTAATATGCAGGTTGGAGTTGGAAAGAATATTGGAAATATTGGCGGTGTTGGTTTGCAAGGTGTTGGATGTCATAGTGGAGATAGAAGAAGAGTCACGAACATAGAGCGTTTGGTCGAAATAGGCGCTACCATCAACTTCTAGTCGTTTGGATATAAAAGCATCTCCATTATCAAGAGTGAAATGTGAAGGAGTGTTCTGTCCGATAATCAGCTTGTCCAAGGTTAATTTCTCCAGTGTAAGCTGAGAAGAGAGATCCTTGGAAAGAATAGAGTGATCAGCAATAACACGAGAGGTGACAGAGTCATCAGCCAAATTGATACTTTTGATTGCGTGACGCTTAATCGAATCAGAAACAACTGACTGAGAGAGGATAAACAGTTCGCCGTGCCTAGTCAGTAGCATCCCGCCCAGTTTCAAGTCCTGCGTGCTGTCTTCTGTTGGTTGCAAAATGGCATAGAGATTTGGATGCTTGGCGATAATTGCTTGAGCGGTAGTAAAAATGGTTTGGTTATTGTCAAAAGCTTCATCGGATTCGCCGGCTATCTGGGTGGGGTTATTTTTGTCTGCCTGCAGAGACGCATTAACATACGTCTCCATTAAATTCGCCACCTGATATTTCTCCGGTAAGCTGTAGGAAAAAATAGCGAAAAGCAAAAAGACAAAGATAGCCATTGCGGGATATTTAGTGGCAAGAAAAATATACCCCCTGTCTTGTCGCTGTTTTTTCAAGTTTATTTTCCTTTGTTCTTTTGTCGCCAATTCGAAATCATAGAAAGATTTTTCGGAAAAAATAGCAAAATTTTCTTTAAATCTATTCCAAGGATTTTGTTGATTTTTTTTAGTTGCACGATTTTTCTTTTTTCTTTTTTCGGGAAAAAACATTTTTAGGCTTTCTTGTAATTTTAGCAATTCAAAATTAGTCAAAAGATTGCGAATGATTTTAGCCAAAAGCCAAGCAAGAAAAACAACCAGAATTAACGCCAAAAATTGGAGCAAAATTTGCGTGATTGTGATGGTCTGCATTTTTTCTGACAGAAAAACCATTCCAGACGATGTGGCTTGCTTAGGCGATTCTATCACCTGAAAAGACGCATTAAAATGCAAAAATGCATCATTATGCATTTCTGCTACGGATTTTTGAACACCAAAAACAACCCTTTCCCCAATTGGGGTTAAGAGATTTTTCACCGATCCTGTCAGTGTGGAAATAAACAAAACTAGACTGTGACGAAGAGTTTCTAATGCTTGCATTTTTTGTTTTATTTTCCCTTACGCTTACAAAGAAATTATACCATAGAAAAAAGAAATGCAATAGAGTAAATCCCCTCCCTGTGGATAACTTTTTGAAGGAAAGTTAACCTAGCAAAAACACTGCGGCGCTCGCCACATTCTTATCGCTCAAATAAAGATAATGGACCATTTTTGTGTCCAAAATTCAAGACGCCCCGGCGGGGCGTCTCTGCGAAATTATTTTTGGTACAGAACTCTACTTAATCCCAAAAATATCTTTCTCTACTACTATTTTTTTGTCATACTCCTCTTCTTTTTTTTGCTCTTTTTCAACAATCTCTTGGAATTTTTTTCGATTAAACGTAACCTCCTTATCCTTTGTTTTCAAATATTCTGACTTCCTATCTTCGCTCCAGCTATAGTCATAGACACACGAATACCAGACATATACACAATAACCCGACAATATAAAAAATAAAATAAAAACAAACAATTTAACATTGCCACTAAAAAACTTACCCACTCGCCCCCATAAGGCTCCGGACGCGATATCTTTTTTTATGTTTTTTAAATTTAACATTTATTCAATATAGACAATTATGCTCAGAGAACTCTTCAGCATCAATTCGCCATCATTTTCAGTTACAGCACTAACATCACTTTGACCAGGGGGTGAGAGAAATATGCCGTTAGACGAAGAATTTTGTTTTTTTGACAAGTCCGCCTTATTAATAAGCTCCTTTTGCAAGTTAAAAGAAACTATATTTACATAATATTTATTATTTTCTAATTTGTGCACAAAATTCAAAAACCCCGCATAATCCCCAACCAGATCAACTTGCATGGAAATGTACTGTTTATATAGCAGTCGTTCCTCAATGCTTTTCTTGACTTCTCCAGCATCATCTTTTTTGACAGTTTTTGCTTTTGTTTCCTTGACTACCGCATTATTCTGATTGTCATTTAATACTTTGATTTCTACATCGTTTTTTGTTTCAGCTGCCAGGGACTCAATATATTCAATGAAATCAACTTTGTTATTAGCATTGAGAATTATTCCTGTAGCATCCTTATTTTTTTCAAACTCAGCGTTCACCTCCTCCATCTTAGGTATTTTTTCAATCTTAGTTTTTTCCAAATTATTATCAATCATTTTCTCCTGAATCAAATCCGCCTTGACTCTCACCTTTGCCACCATAGTCAAAGCTGCCCAGCAAAAAAGAGGCAAGATAATCAGCAAAAAAGCGCTGATAACAAGAACTATTCTATGTTTTTTCCAAAAATTTTTCATTTATTTTTAATACATTCTTCTTTTATTTCCAAATCTATTTGAAAAACGATATCCTCTTTTGAAACCAAATTAGAAAGAGGCAAATTAACATTTTCAAAACACGGCTCTTGAATTAAATTATTTTTAAACAATAATAAATCCTCCCGATTTTTAGCTTTTCCTGCAAAGAAAATTGAAAAATTTTTCGTGGATATTCCGCTAATCTCAACGTTATCTGGAATTATCTTGCCTAATTTTGAAAATAACGTTGACCAATAAATCTGGCCACTAGTGATATTGGAAATCTTAGTTATCCTTGAATTAATTTCAGAAAATTTATTCTCATAGGTTTTTATTGTTTCGTATTGTTTTGATCCACGTGAGTCACTAACTTTATTGTCAGCTATTACTCGAAGATCGAAATCAAGCAGATAATTAACGCCAAAAATAAATCCGAAAAACAGAATGGCTAGAAAAAAAATGACCGCCTCCCAGCCCAACACAGAACGAAATCGCTCTGCGTTGCAAATGTCCTCTTTTTTATTGGGTGGAAGTAGATTAATTCCTATTTTCATACTATTTTATTTTTCATTGCAAGACCAATGGCGTTTGTGAATTGGATAGATTTTTCCTTACTAATTACAGGCAAGCGTCCGCCAAAATCCAAATTCACCCAAGGGTCGCCAATAAAAATTTTGTTTTTTAGTCTTTTTGCAAGATATGGAACAAGCCCCTTCAGATTAGCTCCTCCGCAAATAATAATTTTATCAACCTTGCCAGCTTCATTGCTTATGTTTTGGTAAAAATCAATCGTCTTCTCTATTTCTACAGAAAGTCCTTCTAAATAAGAACGGATTGAATTAAAAACTGAATCATCCTTATGACAACAACCGACACCCTGGGAAATCTTTATTTTCTCTGCTTCTTCTTTACTCACCCCCAAGGTCTTAGCAATCGCGTCTGTTACACCATTAGAGGAAAACGGAATACTTGAGGTAAAGAAAGGCAAGTTTCCCTCGGCAACAACGAAATTGGTCCGCTTTGATCCCAAATCAACAACTAAAGAAACGCCTTTCTCTTCGCCAGAGTCAGCAATGAGACTTCTGGTTGTGGCCATTGACTCAGCCTCAAGTCCATATACCTCCAAATCAGCCCCCTCAAGAACCTCCAAAATATCATCAACGATCTCCCGCGAAACAGCAACCGTCAAAATACTTTGTTTATCAGCTATCTCACCAATCAATTGCCAATCATAATAGACTTGATCCACTGATAGCGGAATGCTGGCCTCTATCTCCCACTTTATTGCTTCGCCAATCTCTGCTTCATCCATCTTGGGGATGGAAAGCACGCGCAAGAAAACTTTTGATTCTGGCAGGGAACAGATGACTTTTTTTGAATTTATTTTTTTTGGTCGAGCTGTCGCAATCGCCGTTTTTATCACTTCGGAAACTTTTTTCTTATCAATTATTCGACCATCTTCAATGCAACCATCGGGAATCGGAGCAATAGAAAAAGAACGGACAAAATCATCGGAACCCCTCTTCTCCAACTGCAAAACTTTGACAAAAAGATCACCAAGATCAATGCCAAAATATGCATCATCAAAAGTAAATATATTTTTTTTCAGAAAATTCATAATTTAATTATAGCATACTTTTTCTATCTCATAACTCTTCCCAAAGATCAATCGCATATTCTGTGCCGGTTGGAAAATATGGTGGTGGGCAATAGAGCAAATTGTTATCAAAATTATAGACACGATCTGCAAAACCGCTATTTCCATGTTGAAAATACGGCTGTAGATAGGATGCGATTGCACCATTGAAAGTCAGGGAATCTTTTCCGCTAAAACCATTATCGTTAATCCCTACCATGCCTCCCTGCGCCAAAAGCGCCGCATCAACAATGAAGTCAGATGGACAATCATTAATCACTAGAATATCCTTTTGCGCTACGAGTCCAAGCATATTATTGCAATTATAAGCTGCGTAACGCAAGTTATTATTGCTAATCCCAATATATATATCACTCTGACTACCTGCTCCTGAAAGATTGGCTGCGACAACCGTCACCCGCTTGTTATTAATAGCCCCTTCGATCCAAGCGGTATTTTCCACAAAAATTACCCCGTCATTAACAATGCCATAATTAGACAGACTAACACATCTTCCCTTGCTAGTTTTATTTGCTTGAATATATGGACATGCACTTCCCAAACAGCACGATGAAACTATGCAGCTAGTTCCATTGGTTCCGCTATATGTCCCCGTGGCCCCAGTAATTACTCCTAAATAATCGCTAATCGCTTTTGTATTAATATTATATGAATTAATAGTGCAAACATCATAGGTCCCATCAGATTTTAAATTTATTCTTCTGCCTCCACCGGCATTATTGAAATACTTTCCCTGTCCCGCCTGGGCTTTTGTCCGCATATTCGCCAGATCAGTTGTAACACCCGTAAAACTAACTTCGGAGACAGGAAATGCTCGTCCGCCCTTGAAAACATCCGACCGATCAGGAACGGTTCCGTTAGCCCAAGGATAAGTAGGAGCGTTGGGGTCAGCAGGATTTGTTGTGGTGTGTACACCAAATTCCATTCTGTTGCCGCCATAGGTTGGATCATCAAATCGAGGAAGCAGAGAGCTGACAGTATTATACGCTACACCATCAAAACGGATTCCGTTGTTCGAGTGAACTTTTCCATATACCACTGCTTGATCTCCAAAGTTCATGAAACTATTAGACAAAAAAATATATTCACTCCATGATGGACGCCGGAACCGCACCTTTATCGTTCTTTTCATATCAGGCATTTTATCAGACCAACCCATTGATTCCACATTAATCATTGTCGATCCAGCGACCGGCGGGGTAACAACGATCTGATAGTGCCCACTGCTCTCATACTCTACCGGAGAAGGAGAAAAACCCATTGGTCCTCCAGTTTGCAAAAAAGTGTTAATTTCCAAGGCAGTCTTTCCGGAAGTTTCATGGGCAAGGTACCATCGGTAATAGTAAATCCCCGCTTCCGCAACCTGAAAAGATCTTTCTTTTTCAACGCGATTAAAACTGAATTTAAGCTGAGATGAGATATAGCCCAACATGGAAACCAGGATCATTGTGACAATCGACATAATAACCAGCGCGTACGCCAAAACAGAGCCTTTTTGATTTTTGAAGTTTATTTTATTTTTATTTTTTTCCCATCGCATATTTTGTGTTTTATATTACCAACTAGCTCATCATTGCCTCTTATTTCTTGTCTTAATGGATCCTGTCATAATCATTTAAATTTCGCAATTCCACGTATGTTTGCATCTCGATATTATCAGGAGCACGATTTGGGTCAATATTTATTTTGAGATGAATTTTCAAAAGACGAATATCAGCAATAGCAGCCGGCGTTTCAAGCGGAAGTTGAGTTGTTCCACCGGCGTAATTTTTATCATAGTAATAAAAAATTGGCTCAGAATTTGTATTAACAATCCGGACAGCAATAGTTTTTACTTCCTGATCAGCTGTGGGATAGGTCTTGGGCATGGTTGTCGTTGGATTTGTCACACCCATCAAAATGTTTTGATTACTCTTATAAATATGCAATCGCTCCGTTATTCCATCGCGATCATAATCAGAATAAATAATTAGATTATTATCGTCCGCCGATATAATCGGATACGACCCATTATCTGACTGCCTAGCGCTCCTCAGATAGCCCACAAGAGTATTCACTCCTTGGGAAACAGCCATAGAAGATTGTCCCATCTCCAATGTATAGGAGTTATTTTTCCAGGCATGCATAAAAAGCAAACTGAAACCTTCGATTCCAACAGCAAAAATAGCAATCGCCATAAGCGTTTCAATCAGAGTCAAGCCTTGGCGTCCAACAGATACACAGGGAGCAATATCTCCAAAAGAAGACAGGCTTTCTTGATTTTTTAATACTATATTTTCAGAGCTCATCTATGAAGCGGTTAATTTTTTAGTTTCCAGTTTCAACTCGTTAGTGTTGATTGTAATATCTGATTCACTGTCAGAAAATCCACTTGCCGTAATTTTGACGTGATATATTTCTGGCAAAAGAGGATCGGAAGAATCTGGAAAGAAAGCTCTTCCATCACTCGTAGTGTCCAATTCCTTTTCATAATTCAAACTAGAGTTCGTTAATTTTACCTTAGCTCCGGCGATAGGGATGTCATTGCTCACATCCAAAACAGTGATAAGAAGCGAAGTAACGTCTTTTTCAGCTAGTTTCAATCCAACATTTAACGTCCCATCAGACGATAACAGCGAAAATGGAGTTGGCGGATTCATGCTAATTATCTCGTAATCACTAAGCGCTGACCCGGTCAAAACAAAAGCATACCCCCCAGGACTGATTGAGCTGTACAATTTTTCTCCGGCAGAATTAGTCGTACCATTTTCACTAAAATTGTAAATCGGGGTGACAGGCAGGGTCGTTGTATCCGTGCCCAATCTTCTGCCGCCGGCAAGATGAAAAGAAACATCAGCGATTGGCTCATCAAGATGATTGACGGAAGAAATCTTTATACTGGCTAATTCATTTTGCACAATATTTTTCACGTTCATCGATCCAGTCACCACCGAAGCATGCACGTCAATCGGGTCATAGGC
>JBAXPY010000041.1:0-10114 GCA_037132035.1 Candidatus Moraniibacteriota bacterium
AAGTAATACTTCAAGAAAATATTTCAATGCTGTATCCCGGAATCAATCTGGGCATTGCTTTTCTGGTATGTATCGGCTGGGGCATCAAATTGTTTTTTGAAGCCGTTGATGGTGCAGCAGAAGGGTATGGAAAATTAACCCCAGAGGAGCGGGAAAGAGTTGACAGAATAGGAAAAAAGGTAGGCGTTGCCATCTTCTCCTTGCTCAAAGAAAGGAAAGGATGGCTTGGAGAAGTTTGCAGGAAAATTGATGAACAGAAATAATAGAGACACTGTCTCTTTCTGGCCACCCTACAGTAAATATTATGGCATAATGGGAGGTTTGCCTCTCCCAGAGCAAAGCGAGTATTCTTTCATAAGATACCCGCTTTTTAATTGGATTTTTTCTTTGGTTTAATTTATAGTTAAGAGAGATGAAAATTGCGACGCAAAAAACTTTTCAGACCGTGAAAACATCCTTGCCGATTGTTGTGGGCATTTTGATGCTGCTCAGTTATCTTAGCCCAATCTTGGAAAAATATTATTCCACGGTATTCACGGGAAACTATATCATCGATCCTCTGGTCGGTGCTCTCGCCGGCAGTGTTTCTTTTGGTATTCCCGTGGCAAGTTATGTGACCGGCGGCGAACTTTTGAAAGCAGGTGTGAGTCTTTTGGCCGTGACCGCTTTTATTTTCTCTTGGACAACAGTGGGGATTCCGATGCTGCCATTGGAAGCGGCGCACTTGGGCAAGAAATTTGCCATCATCCGAAATGCGATTAATTTTGTGGCGGCGATTCTCATCGCTATCTTAACTATTTTGACTTTGAAAATAATTTAATGTCAGACCGGATCATAAAAATTCCCAATGGGATGATATTTTTGTTTATCGTGGTGTTTGTCTATGGCGTTTCAGCGTTGACCGAGCCCGATTTTGTCGCGGGTGCTTTTAGAAGCTTTCTGGTTACTTTTTCCAAGGTGCTTCCAATTCTTTTGATTGTATATTTAGTGATGTTTTTTAGTTTCGTTTTTGTCAAACCGGAAATGGTCAAGCGTCAACTTGGTCGTAATTCTGGAATCAAGGGTTGGGTCTATGCAATTATTGGTTCGATTGTTATCTCGGGTCCGTCATATGTACTGTTTCCATTGCTGGGGGAGTTGCGTAAAGAGGGGATGAAATATTCGCTCATCGCAGTTTTCATGAGTAATCGTAATGTGCAATTGGCCTATCTGCCGGTGATTGCCTATTATTTCGGCTGGCGTTTTTCTTTCGTTTTTGCTTTCTACGTACTTGCCTTTTCGCTTCTAACTGGAATGCTGATGGGGAAGGTGATGCGAGGGAAATAGAGCCGTTTTGCTGACGTTATTTTGCAAATTTGCCTAAATTTCCCTAATGTGCTACTATTTAATAACTGAAATAAACTTGCGCGAAAAAAATAATAGTTTCTACTTGAAGTCGACTTGATGAAAACTCGGATCAAATTGTATCCAGATGGGCAATTTCCGAGCTTATAATTAATTAAGTCGTTTTTTTATCTCTACGACTTACGTGTAAGTTTCTATTTTTATGAATAATAAAGAAAAAATTCTTTTTGCGGCCAGAGAGCATTTGGCCGAAGTTTTCGTGAGTATAAAAAAGAGTTGCAAGGAACTGCAAAAAACTTTGAAATTGAGCGAAGAGCGTTTTGGCAGTCTTTCCTATGGCGATCAAATTGTGGAGCGAAGTGTCATTGTTTTTGGAAAGAAAAGAGCTGACGAACTTGAGCATTTGAAAACATCACCATATTTTGTGCGCTGTGATGTTGTGTTTCAAAATGACGAAATAGAGTCGAGCATATATTTTGCCAAATTCGGTTTTGACAAGGAATCGATTTATTCCTGGGTAACGCCAGCTTCGGTGATGCGTTTTGAAAGGCCGGGTGATGTTTGCTATAAGCGGCCCGATGGTACACTACAAAAAGCCAGGCTTTTGCGAAAAGATCAGTATATGATTGTGGAGGGAAAACTGAAATTTCTTTCTAGCGAAGCAATTGATGCGCCGAGAGAATTGATCTATGAAGAATATTTTTCTACTCAAAAAAGCGGATTTATTTTACCGGAAATTGTGGCGCAGATGGAAAAAGCGCAGGATTCGGTGATTCGGGCTCACCACGCGGGACCATTTCTCATTTCTGGTCCGGCGGGAAGTGGAAAGACAACATTGGCGCTGCATCGCGTGGCTTATTTGGCGCAATCGCCTGATTTGGCGCAGATTTATACGGGCAAATCGATTGTGGTCTTTGTTCAAGATAATGGAACAAAAGAATATTTCTCTCACCTTCTCCCTGAGCTGGGAATTTCCGATGTAAAAATAGCCACTTTTTTTGAGTGGGCTTTTGAGATTCTGGGTATCAGCGGGAACTCTATTGATCGCTATGGAAGTTTCGAGTGGGAGAAGGATTTATATGAATTTCAAAAATTAAAAGCTTTGAGAAAAATGCCCAAAGAAACCTATAGCACGACGAATACTTTCTTGGTGCTGGAAAAAATATATGCCACGTATTTTGATGAAAAACAAAAAGCGCTGTTTCGGCGCCAAAGTGTGGAGAACTTGTATGACCGGATTGACCTTACTGTGCTTTTGAAAATATTTCAGAAAAATAATGGGGAATTGAATGTGGTGCGGGATTATTATGTTGAACAGAAAAATGGAAAGATGAAAAAGAAAAGAGGATCGATTAAGCTGGAATATTCGCTGGCTGTTATTGATGAGTTTCAGAATTATTTGCCAGATCAATTGAAGCTAGTGAGGTCATGTATAAATAAAAAAACGCAAGCCGCACTTTATGTGGGCGATATGGCTCAACAAGTGAAATTGGGAACGATTCGTCAGTGGGAGGAGATTGGAGAAAAGATGGAGTGTGAGCGAAAAGTTGTCTTGGAAAAAGTTTATCGCAACACGAAAAATATTTTGTTATTTATCAGGCAGTTGGGTTATGTAATTGAAATTCCTGAGCAGTTAAGAATTGGGATGAAAGTGGGCGAGTATGTTCTAGAAACTAAAAATGATGAAATTCGGCAGATTGAAAAAATAATCAAAAAGAGCACTTTTTCCAGCTTGGGAATCCTGGCTAGGGAGAGCGAGTATTTGGCGGATTTTCGAAAAGTTTTTCTGGCGAATCAGAAAATTCATGTCATGACTATGAATGAGGCGCAAGGCGTGGAATTTGATGTGGTTATCCTAGTTGGCGTTGGAAAAGACGCTTCTGTTGACTATGCAGACATGAAAGACATGGAGCTTCTGGAATTGAAAAAGCGAATTGAAAAAGATTTGCTCTATGTCGCACTCACTCGGGCGATTTCCGAACTGCATGTTATGGGTAGGAAAAAATTGGAAAACGTGGCGTATATCGCCTAGAGTCGTGATTGCATGCTATTTTTTATCAGAAAAAAGGTGCTTGGTCGCCTTTTTTCGCTTTTCGTACCTACTTGACTAATCGCTCAATTAAGGCTAATTTGGTAGCAGTTCGTTTTTTAGGAAGAAAAGGTCCCTTTTGGGGACTTTTTGGTAGTTCATTCCCAATTGAAAAATAATACTGCTCTTGCAGTTTTTGATATGGCATATAATAAGTTTTCACCAACCTCTAGTTACAAAGGAGAAGTCTGATGACGCAGAAAGGTTTTAGACAGAAATTGGCAGATCGGCAAATAGAGATTGGATCTCTCGTTTGCGTTGGACTTGACCCATTACCGGAAAAGCTTCCCGGTTGCCTCAAGAGGAAGTTTTGGATTTTCAACAGGTGGAAAGCGATTGCGCAGTGGATGATTGATATTGTTGATGCCACGGCACCATATGCGTCCATGTTCAAACCACAGGTGGCACATTACGAAGCCCTTTATGAGGGAAGGAAAATTTTGCAGGCAATTGTTGATTATATCCATGAATTCTATCCGGAAATTCCCGTATTTCTTGATTGTAAGCGTGGAGATATTGGGAGGACTCAGAGTCAATATCGAATTGCTCATTTCGAAATAGATGGAGTTGACGGGATGAATTTCTTGCCCTATATGGGCAAGAATTGCATGGAATTTCTTGTCGACCCAAAGGCTCCGGGGAAGGCAATTGTTGGGTTATGTTATACGAGTAATCCGTCAGCACGACAAGTGCAAGATGCTATTCTCCTTGAAACCGGAAGAAGTTATTGGGAATTTATTGCAGAGTCGACAATGATATGGGCAATGGATTTGGGTATCCTTGATGATGCTGGTTTAGTTATGGCCGCAGCATATGAATTTCCTAGGGGTTCCGGGAGAGTCTATTCAGAGCATCTAAAGCGGTGTCGGGAAATTACTGGCGATAAGATGTGGTACCTGATACCGGGCGTTGGAAAGCAGCAGGGTTATGTTCGGGAAACTGTTTTGGCGTCTTATGCTGGACCTGGATCGATTGCCATTAATTCATCTTCAGAAATTATTTTTGCCAGCGCGAAAGAGGACTATGCGTCGGCTGCGGCCAATGTGGCTCAAAAAATGCAGGAGGATATTAATTTTACATTAACAGAAATGTGAAAAATAGTCTTGGCTGAAAAGTCGGGGCGAAAGGATGAAAATGATAAGAGATGTCAAAAAAGATCTCTCCCTGAGAATCCATTCTCTTGGTGGGATTAAGTTCAGAGAAGAGGGGTACACCTTCAATTTGCACAAAAAGTATCCCGATGCGCCCAAGAGTCCCAATTATGTTGACCTGCGAGGCATTGTTCGCAATAGACTTATGCGGATGCAAATTGCGGGACTTATGGCGGGTTTTATCCTAAAAATTAAACCGGATCGCTTGATTGATCTGCCGGAAGCGATTACTCCACTGGTCACAACACTTTCCGATCTGACTGGCATCGAGATGATTTCTGTCAGATCTGAAGCGTTGAAGGGCACGACCAAGGATCACGGAGAAAAAAACATCATCAACGGTCATTTCGAGAGAGGTATGACTGGACTGCTTATAGATGATGTTGTTTCCAGTATGGCTGCTACCAAGTTTAATGCATTTCCGATTTTGAGAAATGCTGGTCTTAACTTGCTGCCATGCGTCTGCGTTATTATGGATCGAGAAGAAGGAGGCGCAGAGCGTTTGTCGCGCGAGGGGTATGAACTTAAAAGTCTCCTTGGGCTTCACACTGACGTAACAAAATATTGTTTCGGAGAAGGCATAATTTCTGAAGAGATTCTACGGATGTCCGTCGATTTTGCCAGGGTAGCAAAGGAGTATTCCCTGCAAGCCGAATAGGCTATTGCAAACAACTATCAGCACAACCAGTAACCCCAACGAAAGGAGGGATGGGTCACTGGTTGTTTTTATTTTTCCAAAAATTTGATTAAATCTTGCAAATGAACTAATTATATTTTGCATCTAGTTGTGAAATGGAGTATAATTATCGCAATAGTTAAGAGAAGCTTCTTATTAATTAAATTTAAAAAAATAAATATGGAAAATAAAAGTGATGCGATTGAGCAGTTTGTTTCTCAGCTGGTTGCGGAGAAAAAATTTGAGAATCTTTTGCCGGAAGTTTTGAATCAAATTCACGAAGATCTTTATTCGCGAGTGGAGGACAGAATCAATGCTGTGATTCTGAATAATTTACCGGAGGAAAATGCGGATGAATTTGATGCACTGCTTGACGTCGGTGATCCTGAGGCTATTTCAACATATTGCCATGAAAAGATTGGGAACATGGACCAGCTAATCGCTGGAGAACTTTTAGCTTTTCGTAATACCTATTTAGGTACTGGGGAATAATTAAATTAGTTTTGAAATGAAAACATATGCCCTACAATGAAAATATGCCGGTTCCTTATGGTCAGGAGAATGCTCCAAAAAAAATTAAAGTTACAATTGTGGATACTTCCGATGCACTGGAGCGGGAGGCATTCACGGCGGCGGAGGCGAAGATGACGGAAAACAAGGAAAGTCTGCGCGGGTTCAAGGGCATTTTCAAAAAAATTTGGAAGCATAATTTATTCCATGAGTATTATCGGCAAAAAGAAGTATTTATCGCCAGAAAGAAAATTGAAGAGAGTGGTAATGTGTATGTGAATGAAAAATTAGGAAAAGAAGCACACGACTTGGCAATGGGATCGGTGATGGAACGCTTTGTGAGTGAGTATGAGGAAGAAATGATTCATGAAGGAGAGGAGAAAAAAACGATTAGCAGTGATTCGCAAGAAGGAGGGGAGCTGAAAAAGCGCATTGGGGAATTGATTCAAAATTATGCCAAGGGAAACTTATCCGAGGAACAATTTATTGCGGAAAAGAACGTCGTTTTCGGTAATGAGCTACAATCGGTGAAGGGTGATTCAGGGAAGGCCATTATTCAAAAAGGAAAAATGTATGCAGATAATCTTTTGGAGATTGCTAAGCAATTGCGTCAATCAATCGAACATGGAGCGAAGCTCGAAGAGCTGGACACTGATTTTGACATTGTTGTTGGCCGGGCGCGCTCAGGAGAGCGGACCGAAGCGCAGTTTAATCGGGTTGATCGTTGGCTTGGGAAAATTCAAAAAATAAAATTTATTGGTAGCATTGCTAATGAGGCGACAGTTGCTGCTGCTGTTTCAGCTGTATATGCACTTGGCACAAAAGTTGCATTGGGTGGTGCTCGCGCTGCTTCAAAAATATTGGGGCCACTTGGCTTTGGCATTAGCGCTGGTATCGGTGGCGCGGTAGCTGGAGCGAGGGAGAGCAAGCGTCTGAAAGAAGAAAGGGCCCAGCATGCTCGGGAGCGGGCGCGGGGAAAAACGTTTGAAAAAGGCGCGGAAAGACGGGCGGAGATGGAGCAGTTTCAATATGAAACCAAGAGTGCGTCTGGATTGGCGCATGACTTGGAAACGAGCTTGGAAAGGCTGAAGGCTGACCCGCAGAAAGCAAGCCTTGATTTGTTATTTACCAAACTTAATGAAGTGGAAGGGCGGATCACTTTTTCCGATCGTTCTAATATTGATCTTATTCATTATAGTGATGTGAAATCGATCGAAAAAGAAAGAACGCGACTCGACAGATTGAGAGCGGAAGCGAAGGTCTATGTGAGAAAGCTTTTAGCTGAAAAAAAAGCCGGCAAGGTTGAGATTAATTTGCCTTTTGATAATGAGGCTGGGTTCAAAGATTATCTGTTTTTAGCAAAAGAGATCGAGTTTGAGGATAAATTTTCGAAAGAAAAAGAGCAAAAAGACAAAGCTTTTAATAAGATGAAGCAAGTGAAGGTTGCGAAAGCGGTTGCGAAAGGATTTGCAATCGGGATTGGGGTTGGAGTGGCTGTGCAAGAAGTGGCGACAATTTGGAACGACGCTGAGGGAGTTTTCACTCCAAGTTCTGTTCATGCGGCGGACGTGTCTCCCGGTCTTTCCGAGCCAACTCCAATGCCACGTTATACATCTTTGGAATATGTGCGACGAATGTTTGCGGGCGAGTTGCATCAAAATTACGGCGGCCCATATGCGGAGACAATCATTGGTCAAAATCATTTTAACTTGCCAAGTGGGTTTGCGTTGCAAAACGGTCCGACAGGACTGAATTTGATGCGCGGGCATGACATGATGCTTTCCGGATTAAAATTGAAACCGGACGGAACGTTGACTGATGAGAGTTTGCGCTTGTTGCAGGGTCAGGGGATTACCGCTGACGCCGTGCCGATTGGCATTCCGGGCAAGGGAATTTTGGATCAAAGGATTATTGACAATTCAAATTACAATTTGCCACAAGGCTTTAGTTTCGTGAAAAATCCTGCTGGAACATATGATCTGATTGGGCCAAAAGGGCCGGGTGGAAATATTTCCGTTGAAAACTTAAAACTCAATCCAGATGGTTCGCTTTCGCAAGAGGCGAAAGATGTTCTGACGCAAAGAGGGGTGAGTTGGGGAAATGTTACGGAACACATCTCTGATGCGAAGCATCAAGAATATATTTTTGATCCAAAGGAATATGTGGCAAAGCATGTTGACAAGTTTCACCGAATCAGTCGGCTTTGGTATGATAATGATACTCCAAAACCAAAATTTGATCATAACGAATTGAAATTACGCTGGGGTGGTGTGCATGGAACGGGGATTGATAAGAGTGGCAAGTTCGTGATGGATGTTTCGCATATGACAAAAGACGAATCTTTTCACAGTGGCATTTCCGCTGATGCGCAAAAGCTGATGGGTGAGGGAAAGCTGAAAATGCTATTTTCGCTGACGCGTGGTACGCAAAATAATGTAATTGAAGTGCCGATTAATGCACAAGGACATATCAGTATTGATCCAAGCAGTGAGAATGGAAAAATGTTATTTGAAATGGATGCCAAAGGACATGCCCTTTTCAAGGGAAAATTTGCGGAAGTGGCGCAATCATTGGGCATGAAAAATGGTGTCGAACAAATGGGCATCCTCGCCACGCACACCGGGAACGGCCTTGGGCCAATCCGTGATGTCATTGATATCCCAGCTGTTGACAAAACAAGCACATTTCTCCAAGTGGCCGAGCATTCCACGAAATTCATGATCCCATCTGATTATGAGGTTGATTGGCCGTTTGTCATTCCGATGGCGGGGAGGAGGCCGATGGAGGGCCCATCGAAAAAGCCAGATGGATTGCCAATCGCTATGCCATATTATTATAGCTATGAAGGCATCTCTCCGGATATGAAAGAAATAATTGAAAGAAGGCTTTCTCCTACATTGAAAGATAATCCAGAAGCTGTTTTAGATCATTTTTTTGAGACAAAGCGCTATCTTGATGGTATTACTGGAAAAGAAAGAGAGGAAGTGGAAAAACTTGCCAAGGAGGCAGGATCTATGGGCGCAAAAAATAAATTAACCGTTTGCATCCCAGTAGCTGGTCATCAAGAAGAAAAAAATATCTATGAGTCTTTGAAAAATTACACGTATCAAAATGCTAATGTGGATGATTATGAATTGATGCTTTTTGTTAATTATCCGGAGAGAGATAAGCAAGGCAAGAAAATTGAGCCCGATGGAACTGCAGATGAAATCAGGAGATTTCAAAAAGATTATCCCAATATTAATGTCAAAGTCATTGAGAGGGTCTTGCCCGTCAAAGATGCTAATATAGGCAAGATTAGAAAAATGCTAAACGATACAGTTCTTCTTAGGCAACATCAGCGTGGTCCTGGAGCGCCTGAACTAATAATGGTGAGTAACGATGCTGATAATAAGGGCATATCTCCGGAGTATATTCAAAATTTTATCGATAAATTTGAGGCTAATCCAGCGATAGATGGTATGCTTGGTCAATTGGACTGGGATCCTGAATCATATGTAAAATATCCGTTGGTTCATCTCGGAACAAGATTATTTCAATATCTTAATACGGCGAGAACACACAAGACTGGAGATATGCTTTCGAGCGGTGCTAATTTTGCTTTTCGTAGTGGAATCTTTTCCGCTGTTGGTGGCTATGTTGACGCTACGGAAGGCGGGGAAGATATTGCGATAGGTTTTGCAATTAATGAAGCTCGAGGAGGAAATAAAACGATATCCTTTGCTGGAGCAAATGTATCAAGACTCTATACTTCATCGCGTAGAGCGATAGATGCTCTTAAGTCGGGGCTCACTCCTGTGGAGCAATGGAATAAGGGATTTAGTGCTTTCGATGATGAGATTAGGCGATTTGAGATGGGAGGTGAAGAAGTACTTGATTACACTGATCCAGGAGTACAAGCGAAATTTAAGGTTGAATTGGAGCAAGTGATTAACAGAACTTTGAATATACATGAAGGCGGAGAAGTGAGAGGAAAAGATTCCTGGTATATTAAAAGGGCTCTTGGATGGTTGGGGCTGAAATACATTATCAATGGAAAGGGTGTTATTGAAATTACGGATATGAGTCGATTATTGGAAGGATTAATAAAATATCAAAAAGAGGGCGTTCTAATGAGAGATGCGAAATCTGGGAAGAAAGAGGCAGAAGAGGCATTGCGAAAAATGAGAAATTCTGGTCGTTCTTAAGTTGTTTCTAATCTTTCTAGCTGGTTGTGGCTGTATGGGGCTTTTTAAGCATCAAATGTTATTTTCAAGGCTCAGAGTTGTTTTTTTATGTTGTCTTTGTATACTCCGTGATACATCATTTAAAAATCTAATGATCGCTACTTCGATTTATCAAATA
>JBAXPY010000042.1:0-9940 GCA_037132035.1 Candidatus Moraniibacteriota bacterium
TTTTAAATGATAAATCGACTAGGGCCATCATTCGATTTTGGATGATGTACTGCGGGGTGTTGTTGATTATGGTTAAATGTGATATAATTTATAATGCGAGTTAAGAAATAAAAATAAGGCATGTCAAAAAAAGAGATTATTGTGGGCCTAGATATCGGCTCTTCATTTGTTCGCACGGTGATTGCTCAGATCATTCCTACGGAAGAAAACTTGCGAGTGATTGGCGTTGGGATGGCGCCTGCGTTTGGTGTGCGGCGTGGAATTATTGTTGATCTTGAGGAGATTATCAAATCAATCAATGAATCTATGGCGATTGCGGAAAGGACCGCTGGCGTTGAAGTTAAATATGCCATTACGGGCATTGGAGGAAATCACATATCTTCACAATATTCCAAGGGTGTGATTGCGGTTGGTAGGGCTGATGGAGAAGTGGTATCTGATGATATCGCTCGTGTGATTAATGCTGCACAGGCTATTTCGATTCCGCCAAATAAGGAAATTATCCATATAATTCCCAAAAACTATTCATTGGATGATCAGAAAAATATTCGTGATCCGCTTGGTATGAGTGGTGTGCGGCTTGAAGTCGATGCTATGATCATTGAAGGATCAACCCCACATATTAAAAATTTGAATAAATGCATTGAGGAAGCGGGTGTTGTTGCAGAAAGTTTTGTGCTCTCTCCTTTGGCTGCTGCTAAGGCAGTGCTTTCCAAAAGACAAAAAGAACTTGGAGTGGTGCTTGTTGACATTGGTGGTGGTTCAACGTCAGTCGCTGTTTTTGAGGAAAATGACTTGCTTCGCGTTTCAGTTATTCCGATCGGCGGTAATCATATTACCAATGATATCGCTATCGGTCTTCGCACATCAATTGATGTGGCGGAGAAAATTAAATTAGAGTTTGGCAATGCGAGTCCGAAAGAGATTGGAAAAAAGGAAAATATCGATCTTTCTCAGATGGATTCAAGTGAAGAGGGGATTGTTTCTCGGCATCATGTGGCAGAAATAATCGAAGCTCGGTTGGAAGAAATTTTCACGATGGTGAATAAAGAATTAAAATTGATTGGAAAAGAACGCTTGCTTCCTGCTGGAGCGGTAATTACCGGTGGTACTGCGAAATTGCCTGGCTGCGTTGATTTGGCAAAGAACATTTTAGCTCTGCCTTCGCAAACTGGCTTCCCTATTCCTTTGGGTGGATTGGTGGATAAAATTGATGATCCCGCTTTTGCGACAGTGGTTGGTTTGATTTTATGGGGACTTGAGGATGGTCAGGGGTCTAAAAAAGGCGGGGGTGGTTTTGGGAATAAGATGGTTGGGGGTGTTATCTCGGATATGGGGGGAAAGGTGGATGGTATCAAGAAGTGGTTTGGAAAATTTTTACCCTAATTTGCCCTGAAATTGGGCGATTTAGGTTTTAAAGTTGTCGTTAAGTGGTATTAATTCTCTGTTTGACAGCTACTAATCTAATATGCTAGATTTAATTAACGAAAAAGGGGCTGAGAGTCGATGCCGATTGGCAGTCAGTAAAACCAAAATAAAAAATAAAATTTTTTAAAATAGATTTCGAAGAATCTGTGTTTTTGTTTATTTAAATTTTCTATTCATCAATAAAAATATATGGCAGAAATAAAACCACCGGTAGAAACTTTTGCGCGCATCAAAGTGGTTGGTGTCGGCGGATCAGGAGGGCATGGAATCAGTCGCATGATCGAAACTAAAATTAAAGGAGTAGAATTTGTTGCAATCAATACGGATGCGCAAGATTTGCACCATAATAAAGCAGCCGAGAAAGTGCACATTGGAAAGAATTTGACCAAGGGTCTTGGCGCAGGAATGAATCCAGATATTGGTCGTCAAGCAGCGGAGGAAAATCGTGATGAAATTTTAGATGTGCTGAAAGGCGCCGATATGGTTTTTATTACTTGTGGACTCGGCGGAGGAACGGGAACCGGAGCTGCTCCGATTGTTGCAGAGGCCGCAAAGGAATTGGGTGCTCTTACGGTAGCTGTTGTCACGAAGCCGTTTAGCTTTGAGGGTGCACAAAGAAGGGCGATTGCTGAAGAAGGTCTGCAGAATTTGCGAGAGCGAGTGGATACTCTGATTACGATTCCTAATGATAAGTTGTTGCAAATAATCGACAAGAAGACTACCCTTATCAATTCTTTTAAGATTGTTGATGATGTGCTCCGTCAAGGTGTGCAAGGTATTTCTGATTTAATTACTAAGCCAGGTATCGTTAATGTTGACTTTGCTGACGTGAAGGCAATTATGAGTAATAGTGGTTCAGCGCTTATGGGAATCGGAATTGGCACCGGTGAGAATCGTGCAGCCGAAGCAGCGAAAGCGGCAATTAACAGTCCGCTACTGGAGCTTTCAATTGATGGTGCTAAAGGCGTGCTTTTCAATGTCTCTGGATCTTCTGATCTTACGATGCTCGAGATTAATGAGGCAGCTAATATTATCACAGAAGCAATCGATCCAAATGCGAAGGTTATTTTTGGAGCGGTGGTTGATGAAACGCTCAAAAAAGGTGAGGTGCAAATTACTGTTGTGGCAACTGGATTTGATGAAGAGATGATTAGTGAGTCTCGCTTGTCTCCAATGGAAAGATTATCAAGAGTGAAAGTGGCAGCTGACCCGGAAATTTCCATTATTCGGGATGAGCCAGAGGAAGATTTGAAAAACACTTTTTCAGTCAGAGAGGAATCAAGAATGATTATCGAAGAAAAGGTTCCACCAAAAATTCAAAGATCAACAGCTTTCATGCAAAAAGATAAGGAATTATCTGATGAGGATGACGACGATGAATTGGAAATCCCAGCCTTTATTCGCAGAAAAATGGGAAAATAGGCAAGAATTATTTTAGCTTTCAAGATTCAGGCCGAGAAGGCCTGAATTTTTTTGCCAAAGTAGTTGTTTTGTAATATGATTTAGAGGTCGTATTGGGTCGTAGCCAAGCGGTAAGGCAATGGGTTCTGATCCCATCATGCGTAGGTTCGAATCCTACCGACCCAACAAAGTTGAGAGTTGATGCGGTGCGAATAGGACAACCCCGCCGAGGCGGGGTTAATTGGGGTTCGAATCCCTATCTCCGAACAAGAAATATATCGTCCTTCTTATGTGAGTGGTTTTTTGCATCTTATTTGAATGCAGTAGCTATGAAAAAAAATATCAAAAAAAGAGTAAATATCAAAAAAATCGCTTGGCTGATTGTTTTGAGCTACGTGGTGAATATAACCGCGTTATCGATTTTAATGCTCAAAGTTTTCTATCCCTATCATCGAACACTGGCTTTTGTTGTGTATGGAATTTCTTGGGCTATATTTATCTACGCGCTGATAATGGCTCTGTCAAAAAAATATAATGAACATAAGAAAGTTCTTTTGAGGTGGTTGCCGTTTTTAGTGATTTCGCTTGGACTATTTGTGACGCTTTGGATGATTTTAAGTTTTTTCCCTGTTGATAATTTCGAAATGGCTAGGGCGGACAAAATTGCTTTGACGGAAAAAATGAATTCAGAGCAGGTGTACGCCGAAAATTACATCCAAAAATTACGCGAAACAGAAAAGCTCTTACTGGGGCAAATTAAAAATAACTCCTTGAGCGCTTTGACTCTAGAAGATAAAAATAAGACTAGAGAGCTTTGGCGAGATTATTTAAATTATTCCTTGGCCCTTGAGGAGATTACTAATGAGAATCGCTATTTTTATCAAATAAATTATCTGACAGACAGAGAGCTTAATGAGCGCAGTTTTATGTTGGCTTATGCGACATTTTTAGCCAACTATTCATCTGCATTGAACTTAGTCAAGCAAGTGGAAGCGATTCCTTTGACCGAGACAATATTAAATGAGGAGGTTGCGAGCTATGGGATTCCTCAAGATAGTTATTTTAGGATTCAAAAAAACTTGCTGCGGTCAGAGAATATGCTCCAGACAATCGCGGGGCAGGCTTATGGGCAAAAAATTAGTCAGGGAGGCCTAGTTAGGCTTAAACAATATGCCGAGCAGGATTTTAAAAACATTTTGGTGAGAACTGGTAAGAATCCGGAAATAGGCTTTAATGGGGCAATTGATTATTTCGAAAAGAATATGTTTGTGGGGTGGTTTCCTGTTCAAAAAGAGGTGGCGGAGAGAGTCGGGGATACGCGAATACCTTTGGACAATGTTGTTTTTATCGACTCTGATAAAATCAAGCAAATTGAGAGCAGTATTATGCCTGGAGATGTCTTTTTGCAAAGAAGGAATTGGTACTTGAGTAATGCGGGACTGCCGGGATTTTGGAAACACACTGTGATTTACATAGGAAGTCTGGCTGATTTGGATTTGAGTTTTCCTCCGTCAGAGCTGACGAAAGGTCTTTCGATGAGTGAATATATCAAGAGAGATTTTCCGAAATTATATGAAGAATTGAAGGATAATAAAAAAAGAACACTTGAGGCGGAAAGCGAAGGCGTAGTTTCTTTTGCCTTGGAGAAAAGTATGGCAGCAGATTATGCGGCGGTTCTTCGACCAAAAATTTCTCAGGAAGAAAAGTTGAAAGCTTTGGTTTATGCTTTTGAACAATTTGGAAAGCCTTATGACTTCAACTTTGATTTTTTAACCGACAATTCTATTGTATGTTCCGAGCTTTTCTATAAGGCGTATCCGATGATGGGTTATAAATTGCGTACAGTCTCCGGTCGGATGGTCTTGAGTTCCAATCATATTGCGGAGGATTTTGATGAAAAATACGAGCAGCAGAAAAAGCTTTTTGATTTGGTATATTTTATTGATGCGGACGAGAAAACTAAAAAATCATTTTTTGGTGATCTGGAAAGTTTTCGCCAGAGTTGGAAGAGAACAGAGTTGGATGTTACAAGCGCTCTTCTTTTAAAGCAATAATATTTATGGCTAAAATTCTTTATGGCGTAGCGGGAGAAGGAACTGGCCACGCAATGCGAGCAAAAGAAATCACGAATTATTTGCTTTCACTTGGTCACCAAGTGAAAATAGTGTCATATGATCGGGGGTATAAAAATTTGAGTTCACTGTTTGACGTTATGGAAATTGAAGGACTTGGGTTTAGTTTTGAGAATAATCAGGTTAGGTATATCGAGACATTTATCAAAAATGGTAAAAAGCTGAAAGAAATATTGGGAAGTTATGTTGATGTTGATAGGCTCGTGAAGGAGTTTAGGCCAAATATCATAATCACTGATTTTGAGCCAACTTGCGCGGTGGCGGCGAGGACTAATCGTATCCCGCTTATCTCAATCGACAATCAACATTTCATTTCGGGAACGGCGATAGAATATCCGAAAAAATATGCAAAGGAGGCTTTGATGACCAATGCCTTTGTTCAGCTATTCGTGCCTAATGCGAAGAAATACCTTGCTCTTACTTTTGTAAAAGAGCGGATAATTAATAAAAAAGTCCTCTTGTTTTCTCCAATTTTACGAAAAGAAGTCATCGCGCTAAAACCTACTACGGGGAATTATATCCTAGTGTATCTGACAGCAGGTTTTGAGGGTGCTGTGGAATATTTAGAAGGGATTAATTGTCAGTTTGTTGTCTATGGTCTTGGAAGGGTGGGACGTGAAAAAAATATAGTTTATAAAAAGCCTAGCCAGGAAGAATTTTTGGATGATTTGTGTCGGTGCCGAGGAATTATTGCTAATGCTGGTTTTGGTCTTATCAGTGAAGCGCTGTACTTGGGAAAGCCCTATTTTGCGATTCCACTTAAAAATCATTTCGAGCAAATTATTAATGCCTATTATTTGGAAAAGATGGGCTATGGTGTGTTTTGTGAAAAAATGACCATGCGAGTGATTAATGATTTTTTGGATAAAATTTCCGAGTATCAGATAAATTTGGAACAATATCCAAAAGAGGATAATGCTAAAATTTTAGCTGAAATTAATAGGTTAATTAAAGAATATGGAACTATCAATTGTTGAATATTTGAATCATGTGTGGTTTGATTGGGTGAATCCCGTTACTATTTTTGTCAGCAATGAACTTTTCTTGATCATATTGTGGACATTGATTACTCTCGCAATCTTGTTTTCGGATAAGCGCAGTGGCAAGAGGGTTCTATTGGCAGTTGCAGTGGCTTTGATTTTGCATTTTTCCATCAGTGAGGGTTTTATAAAGCATTTTTTAGCTGACTATTTTTTTAGAATAAGGCCATATATTTTTGATCATAGCATTCTCCCGCTTGGAAAATTATATACCGATTCATCCTTTCCCTCTAGTCATATGGCGAGCACTCTCGCTGTACTTTCGGTGTACTTCTATTATTATAGAAAATTTTGGCCGGTAATGGGCGTGTTTGTATTATTTATGGCTTTTGCTAGAATGCATAATGGTATGCACTATCTAAGTGATGTCTTGGCAGGATCAATCTTGGGAATCGTTTACGGGGCAGTTGCGGTAGTATTTGTTAATAAGATTTATTCTAAAATATGGAAATTATAATTGCTAAACATGCTGGTTTTTGTTTTGGAGTTAGGCGTGCGGTAGATATGGCGGAAAAGGCCTTGGAGGGTGGGCGCAAAGTCTATTGCTTGGGTTCACTTATTCATAATCAGCAAGTGATTGAAAAGTTGGAGCAACGGGGTCTTGTAACTGCCAAAGATCCGGCGGAAGTTCCAGCAGGGAGCCTTTTCTTGGTGCGTAGTCATGGGATTGATCCGAATATTGTGAAAGATATTATTGCTCAGGGTGGAGAGATATTAGACGCAACTTGTCCTTTTGTGCGGCGTGCACAAATGGTTGCGGAGAAATTTCATGCTGATGGCTTCGATGTGGTTATTTGTGGTGATCCGAAGCATGCTGAAGTGATCGGAATAAATGCTTGGGCTGGTAATTCGGCGAAAATAATCCATGATGCAAGTGAGGTGAGTGGCATGGAATTTAAAGGAATCGTTGGGATACTTAGTCAAACAACGCAAAAAGTAGACCTCCTGCAAGATGTTGTTACGGAGCTATTGAAAAAAACCAAGCACCTAGTTATTGAAAACACGATTTGCCTTGATAGCTCGACTAAGCAAACAGAAGTCTCAGCATTAGCAAAAGAGGTGGATATTATGCTTGTGATTGGAGGGAGGAATTCTAGCAATACTGGAAAGTTGGTGCAATTGAGTGAAGCGCAAAAAACACCCACCAAGCACATTGAAACAGCTTTCGAGTTGCAACTTGAATGGTTCGCAGGGGTCAAAAAGGTTGGCATCGCCGCTGGCGCTTCGACGGCGCAGTTTCTAATTGATGAGGTGGTGGACAAGATCGATGCCTTGTGCTAGACTATGTTTTAAATTAAGTATGACTTACGCCTGCCCCAAAAACAATCTTCAAAGCGCGAGGCCTTTTTAAATTCAAGGCTGCGTTTTTAGCCAGATATATTTGAGGGATTATGTCAAATAGTATTGGCTAGAGAGAAGCTTATTTTTGGGGCAGGCGTAAGTTTGGTAACCATTTCAATTCAATGAAAAAAGAAATAATTTATCCCATCAGAATTAATAAGTATCTCGCTTATAATAATTTTTGCACACGTCGCGCAGCAGATGAAATCATTAAGTCTGGCCGAGTCAAAATCAACGGTCAAGTAGCAGTTCTTGGTGCTAAGGTTAACGAAGCTGATGAAGTGACAATCGACAAGGACATCCGCCGTAATAAAAAAATGGTGTACTTGGCGTATAATAAGCCACAAGGCATTGTGACTCATAGTCCTCAAAAGGGAGAGCGGAGTATTGAAGATATTTTCAACTATTCGCAAAAAGTTTTTCCGGTTGGCAGGCTCGACAAGGATTCGCATGGGCTAATTATTCTCACAAATGATGGTCGCGTGACAGATAGACTTCTCAATCCTGATCATTATCATGAAAAGGAATATCTGGTTAAAGTTGACAGGACGATTAGCCCGGCGTTTATAAAAAATATGGCCGAGGGGGTAATTTTAGATGATGGATATAAGACAAGGCCTTGCGTGGTTGAGAAGGTTAATGATTTGGCTTTTTCTATCGTGCTCACAGAAGGCAAAAAAAGACAAATTAGGCGAATGTGTGAAAAATTAGAGCGCAAGGTGACTGAGCTTAAACGAGTGAGAATTATGAATATTAAACTGGGAGGCCTTAAAACGCGAGAATATCGAGAAATTGAAGGCCCTGAGCAGCTAGAGCTCCTTGCGAGCATCGGTATCGACCGGTCAGAAATTTAGGACTTATTGTGAGTTTTTTTGCCCAAGGCGGACAAGTTGCGGGCTGGTTATTGACAGGAGCCAAAAAGTACGGTACAATGGCTAAGTTAAAGCTTTTAATTAAATTTAGTGAATTCTATTATGTTGGCAATTATCAAGACTGGTGGCAAACAGTATAAAGTAAAAATGGGGGATAAGGTTAAGGTTGAAAAACTGGAAGATGCAGTTGGAAACACAATCGTTTTTTCCGAAGTCCTTTTTGTGGGTGATGAAAAAGAAATAAAAGTCGGAACACCCTTTCTTACTGGCGCAATAGTGGAAGGCAAGATTCTTCGCACTGAGCAAGGCGACAAAGTGACTGGTATTAAATTTAAAGCCAAGAAAAGATACAAGGTTAAATTTGGACATCGCCAAATCTTTACAGAAGTGGAAATTACTAAGATAGTATAAGGTATTTAGTATTCTTTAGATAAAAAATCCCGGACTGGAATGGTTCGGGTTTTTTGTATTTGTGTCATCCCCGAGAAGTCGGGGAACCAGGTGCCTCAGGCTCAGGAAAAAGAAAAACGGGATTTGCTGGTCGGTAATTAGAAGTTAGAGGATTTATAATTCGATTGTTTGTAATGTATAAATAGTGGAGCCTGGATTCCCGCCTTCGCGGGAATGACACTCGAGGGGTTATGATTCTTTGCGATTCAATATTGCCGAGCTAAGCGTCAGCTCATCGGCATGTTCAATGTCAGCGCCGGTGGCGAGGCCTCTTGCGAGACGGGTAATTTTTACGCTTTTATCTTTTAGGTTTCTGGTAATGTAGAGCGCTGTGGCATCGCCTTCCGTGGTTGGGTTCATAGCTAAAATTACTTCTTTGATTTCTTCTTTTTCAGCTCTATTTTCCAGGTCCTTGAAATGCAAATTGTCCGATCCAACGGCTCTTGTTGGATTAAGTACTCCGCCGAGGACATGGTATATGCCGTTATATTTTTTGGTTTTTTCGATCGCAAAAACATCCAGTGCATCTTCTACGACGCAAATCGTATCTTGGTCGCGTGAACTATCCTTGCAGATAGAGCAAAGCTCTTCTTCGCTAATATTCCAGCATTTTTTACAGTGACGAAGATTCTTCTTGAAATCCTCAAGGCTTTTGGCGAAATCAGATAATTTTTGATTATCTTCTTTAAATAAATACAATACCAAACGCTCGGCCATTTTGGGACCAATGGAAGGCAAGGCCGCGAAGTTGTCGATTAGTTTTTTGAAACTTTTAGGATACATGCTCAGTGAACAGTGAGCAGTGAACAGTGAACAGAAATATCCATATTGATTTCTTGTTCTCTGATCGCTGATTCCTGACTTTTGATTTATTCAGTGTGCACTCGTTCTAGTGATTTGAAGGTTGCGGACGACTCATCGAAATAGAGGGATATTTTTCCAACGGGACCGTTGCGGTGTTTGGCGATGTGAACCTCAACGATATTTTTATTGGGAGTGTCTGGTTTTTCACGGTCTTCGCGATAGAGGAACAGTACGATGTCGGCATCTTGCTCGATTGAACCAGATTCACGCAAGTCGGATAGCTTTGGAATTTGCGGACTGCGCGATTCTACATTACGAGAGAGTTGCGAGAGGGCGATAACGGGAATGTTTAGCTCGCGGGCTAGTTGTTTCAAGGAGCGAGATATTTCGGAAATTTCATTGACGCGGTTATCGCCACTGGATGAGCGACCTTCCATGAGTTGCAAGTAGTCGATAATAATCATCCCAACAT
>JBAXPY010000043.1:0-9888 GCA_037132035.1 Candidatus Moraniibacteriota bacterium
CCCTTTGACAAAATTCCAAGATAGTCCATAATGGTTAATTAATGATGGCTCTTTAACAACTAAATGAACAAAGGGGGTGACTTAATTGAGACCAAGAGTAAGGCATAGTTTTAGCGATCGATTAGAACGCGCTAATATAAAAAAACTGTCAAAAGAACACTTGTCACTTGCGGTTAATGCGGATTCTCCAAATTCAGCAAGCAAGAGTTGCTTAGTGCGGGAAATTCATGAAAAAAACAGGATACAAATCAGCGCAGTCGCACAGATTTTGCGCGACTTTCCCGAACAAATTCTGTTTAATCCTGATAGATTAGTAGTGATGACAATTATTCAAAAGTTAATTGACGACTTACCAGAAATGCAAAAGAAAGCTGTCACAGACAGACTTGCAAAAAATCACGCACGGTCCTTGAAGGACAACGCAAAGAACGAGGAGGACGCATGATAGAGGAAATGAGAAAAATATTGGAAGATATCGAACTGTCAGCAGAAAAAAGAGTAGAAATTGAGAACTGCCTCGCAGATTGCATACAATTAGAGCAAGAACAAATAGAGACACTACTAAAACTAGCGACCACGGAGAGAGAACTGAAAGAAACTCTTTTAAGACAGCAACTCATCATGAGTTGCGTAGCAGACACTATTACGGTTTATGACAAAAAACTAAACCAAAAATCTATCAGCGATTCAATCCAAATTCTTCGAGGATTTAGTATAGCAGAGGCGCTACAACAAACGATAGAGCAGGCTTTCACTCCGAAATCAATACAACTTATCAAAAAGACACTCAAAGAAGAGATGTTATTAGAAGAGACTGGTGACAATCCTAATCCAAAAAGGAATCGCACCCTCGAATTACAACAGTATCATAAAAACGGACATATTATTTGGGTCGAGATGACCCTGTCCTATATCCGCAATGGAAAAGGAACAATCACTGGAATGATCTCAGTGACTCGAGATATTACCAAGCGCAAATTGATTGAAAAAAAAGCAGCATTAGACCAAACGCGCCTAAAAAATATCATCACTGCCTCACCAACAGGAATACACTTCTATAAAACCGATAGCGAGGGTGATCTTATTTTTATCGGAGCGAATCCAGCAGCTGACAACATCCTGAAAATAAAGCACGACGAACTCAAGGGAAAAACAATTACGGAAGCATTCCCTGGATTGTCCAAAACAAATATCCCTGAACGATACAAAAAAATCGCCCTACATGGAATGCCCTGGAAAAGCGAACAAGTTAACTATGAACACGGATCGATTAAGGGAGTATTCCGAGTTGAAGCCTTTCGGTCAGAACCAGAGAGAATTGTTGTAATGTTTGATGACATAACAGAAAGAAAACAAGCAGAAGAGGCTCTTAAAGCTTCAAGAAAAATGATGAGGGAAATTTTAGATCTAATCCCAGTAAGAGTTTTTTGGAAAGATTTGGACTCGGTCTACTTGGGTTGTAATAAAATATTTGCCAATGACGCCGGATTCAATGATCCAGAAGATGTTATTGGAAAAACTGATTTTCAAATGTACTGGCGCAATCAAGCAGAAACTTATCGCGCCTATGACAAACAAGTCACCAAAAATGACCGTTCAGAGCTTCTCATTGAGGAGTCCCAAGCAACACCAGATGGAAAAATCATGGAAATCATCACAAATAAAATTCCGATGCATGATCCCATAGGAGCAGTTAGCGGAGTTCTTGGTACATATGTCGACATCACAAAAATCAAGCAAGCTGAAGCAAGAAATAAAAAAATGCAACAGCAAATGGAAAATGCGGTTAGGATGGAGGCGATAGGAACATTGGCCGGAGGAATTGCACATGACTTCAATAACATCCTAACTGGCATTCAGGGAAACATTTCCTTGGCCTTGCTTCTTCTCCCTTCCACCGACCCTGCCTTTGAAAAACTACGGAATACTGAAGAATGTGTGAAAAGTGCAGCCGCATTAACAGCTCAACTTCTTGGCTTCGCACGAGGAGGCAGATATGAGTTGAGGCTGGGAAATATGAACGAGACGATTCAAAAATCATTGGAGATGTTTGGTCGAACGAAAAAAGAACTATCCCTTCCTTGTAAACTTGCCCCCGATCTTTGGAATAATAAAATGGATTCTGGGCAAATTGAGCAAGTTTTGCTCAATATATTCATCAATGCTTGGCAAGCTACGCCAGGAGGTGGTAGCATCAGCGTTGAAACAGGAAATGTGACATTACGTGAAAAGATTGGGGTTAATTCGCTTGAACCAGGGCCTTATGTTAAAGTATGCATCACCGACACTGGCATGGGAATGGACGAAAAAACCCAGTCACGGATTTTTGAACCATTCTTCACAACAAAAGAGATGGGCCGAGGAACTGGATTAGGATTAGCATCCGCCTATGGCATCATAATCGGCCACAATGGCGCAATCAATGTCTATAGCCAGCCAGGTCAAGGGACAACCTTTATCATCCATCTTCCTGCTCTAATTAATGCCGTAGTTGAAACGCATAATGATAAAAATGAGCCCATCAAAAAAGGCAATGAAAACATTCTACTTGTTGATGATGAAATTGTTATTTTAGATATTGCAAAAGCACTACTTACCTATTTGGGATATAACGTTCTTACTGCAAAAAATGGCAAGGATGCAATAGATATTTATCGGAAAGATAAAAATATCAATTTGGTCATTCTAGATATGATCATGCCAGACATGCAAGGAGGTGAAGTTTTTGATTCTCTCCGTGAAATCGATCCCACTATCACAGTGCTACTATCCAGTGGATATAGTCTTGATGGACAAGCTCAAGGCATCATAGAAAGAGGCTGCAATGGCTTCATCCAGAAACCATTTACCATCAAAGAACTCTCTCTGAAAGTCAGAGAGGTTTTGGATAAATAGCGGTAACATGTCCCGGTGCCAAACCTTGGTGCCGGGATATTTTTTTTCAAAAGCGCTCTCGTTAGGCGTTTTTTATTTTTGGCTATATAATCAAAGAGTAAGAATTAATGACAAAATTGATGAAAAATCTTCTATCAAAAGCGCTAACTTTTATCCGCGAAAATCCTAGCATCATCTTTTCCCTCATGCTAGTCGTGATCATTCCCGTTGCTTTCTTTGCGAATACTTACATGATAACCAGCAACTTTGAAAAAAACATCGATAAAATCACCCAAAGCAACGCAATTGTTAGTGAAAACATTATTAAATTTATCGTTAGCCAACAAATAGAAGACGCAAACTCACTTCAAGAAACGGTTGAAAACATTACGCGCGAAAATGAAAAAATAGTTGAACTGACTATCCTAAAACCTAATGAAACTCATGAAACTTTCCGCGCGATTGCTTCCACAAACAAAGAACTTCTCGAAAAAAAAGATTCTCCAGATGTTCAAAATACTCTTGCGTGGGGGGAGCCTGGGGGAATCGCTTTTCTAGACCAAAATCAAGGTGGTCGATTTTGGAAAGTGACCAAAGCCTTTACGAATTCTTCGGGAGAAAAAATAGGTCTAGTTTCAATTTCACTCACCCTAAATGACACCGACAAAATGATCGGGGCTACCATAGACCGAGCCTATATAATCCTACTCATAACCATATTAGTAGTCGTCTTGTTTGTTTCTAATCAAGCACGTCTTTTTGGCTATGCCCTTACGCTTTCTAAATTAAAAGAAATTGATAAGATGAAAGATACCTTCATTTCAATGGCTAGCCATGAACTGCGTTCACCACTCACTGCCATTAAGGGTTATTTAGAATTCCTTAGTGAAAAACAAGCGGAGAGTAAAGATGAAGAAAGCAAGCACTATGTTGAAAACATCACTCTTTCTGTCAATCGCCTTGGCACCTTGGTTAATGATATTTTGGAGGTATCTCGCATTGAAGGTAATCAAATTCCTATTGAGATGACCTCATTTGATCCTCACCCACTCATCTCTCAATCCATAGAAGAATTACGCTCACAAGCCATCATTAAAAATATTGAGCTTATCTATGAGGTCGGTCCACAGTCAACTATTGACTCTGACAAAGAAAGATTTAAACAAGTTTTGGTCAATTTAATCGGCAATGCTATAAAATATACCCAGAAAGGAAACGTAACCGTTAGTACAAAAATCAAAGACAATGAATATCTAATCACCGTAGCAGACAGTGGGATTGGAATGTCCGCCGAAGATCAGGCCAGACTTTTTGAGAAATTCTATCGAATCAAAAATGACAAAACCAAAGACATCGTTGGCACTGGACTTGGGCTTTGGATAACAGCAGAACTTGTTCGCAGAATGAAAGGGAAAATTACTATTGAAAGTATCGAGGGAGTCGGATCACATTTCACAATCCATCTTCCGCTTGCTAAGGCATAACTAAAAAAACATGAACGCTTTTTGGCAAAAGAAGAAAATATATTTCATCCTAATTATCGTTGGAATTATCATCTATTCCAACGCGCTGACCAACCAACTTTTTTGGGATGACAACGATGGAATCATCAATAATGCCTACATCAAAGATTGGCAATATCTTCCAAACTATTTCTCCGAAAATCTGATTGCCGGCGCAGGACTTTCTAGCAATTACTGGCGTCCAATCCTCCTCATCACATATGCCATTGAATGGGAAATTTGGGGCCTTTGGCCGCCTGGCTACCATCTAGTCAGCATCCTGGTACACATCCTTGCTGGCCTTTTAATATTCAAATTATTCAATCTTTTGACCAAAAAAAGATGGCTAGCTTTTTTCAGTGCTCTGCTTTTCCTTGTGCACCCACTGCAAACAGAAGCAGTCACCTATGTTTCAGGCCTGGCCGATCCCCTTTCGACAGTTTTCACGGTTTTAGGTCTAATTTATTACCTCAAAAGAGGTAAGGAAAATATTTTGTGGCCAGTTTGGTTTTTTTTCATTCTCGCACTCATGACCAAAGAAAAGGCGCTCCTTATTTTCCCCTCTCTGCTATTCATTCTCGAGCTCACTGTCTTTCTTTTTGAAAGTCCAAAAACAATAAATTTCATCCAATGGAAAAAATGGTTTTTTTCAAAAGTTAAATTGCTTTGGCCAATCTTTGCTATTGGTGTTTTTTATGCACTTTTGCGCGCGACATCATTAAATTTTCAAAATACCTTCAATCTCTATGACGGAGCAAATATCTATGCGGACAGCATCCTTGTTCGCACATGGACTTTTCTGAAAATTTTTCCGGATTACTTGAAATTGATTCTTTGGCCATTTAATCTACACATGGAACGCTTAGTCCAAATCGAAATTTCCCCTTTCTCATTACCAGTTTTTTTTGGCCTTATCCTTTTGACACTGCTCTTTTTTCGCGCGATCAGCCAGGCAAGAAAGAATCCCTTCATTTTTTTCGCACTTGGCTGGTTCCTCGCCTCTTTGCTTTCATCATCAGGCATCCCAGCCGTTTCCAGCGGAATCATGTATGAGCACTATCTCTATTTACCTTTAGCTGGTTTTTTTCTCTGGCTAGGACTAGAAATGGAGAGCCTAACAGCTTATTTCAAAAAACCCGGCCTAGTTAGACAAATGCTTTTCATTTTAATTCTGATTATAGCTTTTTTCTTTTCAGTCCTAACTATCCAAAGAAACCGCACATGGAAAACACCGATTGCTCTTTATGAAGATATTTTGGATTACAACCAAACAAGCTTGCGTGTTTGGAACAATCTTGGCATGGCCTATGCTGATACCAATCAAATGGATAAGGCCGTCAACGCCTATCAAAAAGCTATCGAACTTGATCCACAAAAAATTTCAGCTCCACCCTATCACAATCTTGCTAACGCTTTTGCTGCGTTAGGAAAAAAAGATAAAGCAATTACTAACTACAAAGAAGCCTTAAAAGCCAATCCCGACTTCACTTTTTCCTACGGCGCGTTATTCAATCTCTATGCGGAAGAAAAAAAATATGACGAGGCAATCGCTTTTTTTGAAGACTTAAGTCAAAAATCTTCCCAAAATAAAGACGGAATCAATGGCATGCTCAACATGCTTAAAAAAGCTAAAGCTAGCTCAATTTGATTCTACGTTCTTCTAATTTGGTAGTAATATCTTTTTGTGCTAAACTTCACTAGTTATAATCAATAAGTCAACAAATATTAAAAATATGAATTTAGAAGGAACAATTTTGGGTTACAATAAAAAAATGCTTGCATTTTTTGCACTTGTTATTTTTGTCGCTGGCGCGATGTTTTATGCTGGAGCTAAATATGAAAAAAGGAAATTAAGTTCTTTGGGACTACTAAAAACAACGGCCGATATCAAGACCAAAAAAAAACCAGTTGAAACTATTGCTCCAAGCAATGAAGTTCCAACAAATACCCCAAGTGAACAAAACACTGCCACGCCAAATACTACTGCGCCAACAGCCGCCACTCCGTCGGCTACAAAATCAGTAACCGTGCCAACTAATCCTCAAAAATAACTGCCAAAAATGCCAAAATAGAAAGCTGCAATCATACATTGCAGCTTTTTTAAATCAGAACTTGCACATTTGCCAGTAAGGCTGTCGCCCCTTCCCTTTTCTCCCAATATGGTGTAGAATGAAAACTCGAGTATTTATTAAGTTAATTTTCAAAAAATATGTCAGCGAACGAAGTTGCAATCAGATTTAATGAGGTTTCATTCGAATATTCTCGCGATAAAGTCATCCTAGACGATGCCTCTTTTTCTCTGCGCCAAGGAGCAAAAGTGACTCTGATGGGTCAAAACGGCGCCGGAAAAAGCACCCTTCTAGAACTTATTACTGGAGCACTTAAGCCAAAATCCGGAACAATCCACGTTGCTAAAAATATTACTATCGCCTATGCCAAACAAGTCATTCCCCGAGACGAACTCGAACTAACTGTAAATGATTTTTTTGCTAAACGCTTCACAGAAAAAATCTATAACCTCACCCCCCGCATCGACAAGGTTTTGGACGTGGTTAATCTCAAAGCTCCTCATGATCGGATAGTTAAATCCTTTTCTGGGGGACAACAAGCCAGACTCCTTCTCGCTTCAGCCATCATTTCTGACCCAGACCTTTTGATTCTAGATGAGCCAACTAATAATCTTGACCCGGCTGGCATTGAACACCTCACTCAATTTCTAATTAACTACGGGAAAACCTGCCTCGTTATTTCTCATGATGCTGATTTCCTCAATTCCTTTACCGACGGAGTACTTTATCTCGACATTTTCAATCACAAAACTCAGCAATATCTTGGCGACTATTACACAGTAGTAGAAGAAATTGCCGCCCAGATTGAAAAAGAGAAACGCAAAAATGCTCAATACGAAAAAGAAATCATTGCCAATAAAGAAAAGGCCAACTTCTTCGCCAATAAAGGAGGTAAAATGCGACTTGTAGCTAGACGCATGCGCGACAAAGCCGCAGAAATGGAAGAAGCAAAAGTTGATGTCAGGAGAGAAGACAAGGCTATTCGCCAATTTGAAATCCCCTGTCAAGAAGAACTAGGCGGAGAAATTCTACATATTGATTCAGTTACAATTGTTAAAAATTATGAACCAACAGAAAAAACCGTCAACGTTTCGCTACGTAAAAATCAGCACCTACTTCTCTCTGGACCAAATGGCATTGGAAAAAGCACATTGCTCGAATCAATCGCTAAGGGAGAAACGCTAAGTGCAAAAATTCTTGAAGGAGTTAATGTCGGTTATTATCGTCAAGACTTTTCAACCCTTAATTTTGAAGATACGGTCTTTGACTCACTTCTCTCAGTGATGAAATTGAAAGATGAAGAGAGGATGCGTTCGGTCGCCTCCGGTTTTCTTCTAACAAAAGAAGTTGTTTACGCTAAAATCGGCAGTCTTTCTGAGGGACAAAAAGGTCTTGTCGCTTTTGCGCAACTAGTCCTTTTGGAACCAGGACTTTTAATTCTTGATGAACCAACAAATCACATTAATTTTCGCCATCTACCAATCATCGCAAAAGCTCTAGACGAATATAGAGGTGCGATGGTACTTGTGAGTCATGTGCCTGATTTTGTGGCGCAAATTCGAATTGACGAAGTACTTGATCTAGAAAGCTCACGGATATAAAAATTTTGGTTGAGAAAATACTTATATGCTAAAGTAAATTATAAATATTTATTTCTTAATTATGGTTTTTTTGCAAATTAGCCTATTTTTAAGCCTCTTTATCCTAATAATCTTCTGCTCGCACTATCTGCTATATTCCTCGCTGATTAAATTTTTTCCTTTTTTTGAAAGTCATAAAAACAGACTAATCATCACTCTTTTCGTCCTGGCTATCAGCTTTATCCTAACCTCAATTCTTGCGCATATGCGAGAAGATTTTTTCACCCGCATTGGCTATTTTCTTTCTGGCTTTTGGCTCGGTTTTCTTACCAATCTCACTATTGCCATTGTTCTTATTTGGATTCTTCGCTGGCTATTTCAATTAACTGGCCTCAATTTAAACATTCAATTTATAGCTTCAACTCTTTTTGGCTTGGCTTTTCTAATTTCCATTTACGGAAGCTGGAATGCCTTCCAGCTAAGAATAAAAACTGTCACAGTCGCCATCCCCAACCTGCCAGCTGATTGGCAAGGGAAAAAAGTCGTGCAATTGTCTGACATCCATCTGGGCATGACTTATCATCAGAATTTTCTAAGCCAAATTGTAGTCAAAGCAAATTCTGTTCAGCCTGATTTAGTTGTCATAACCGGAGATCTTTTTGATGGCACCGATAACACCGACCTAGACTCACTAACCGCACCTCTTAATAATCTCAAATCAAAAAGAGGAACATATTTCATAAATGGCAACCACGAAACCTATCTTGGCTTGGACAAGGTCAAAAAAACTCTCGGAAAAACTTCCGTAAAAATGCTAAATGATGAGGTTTTTGACCTCTCGGGTCTGAAATTGATTGGGCTTAGTTACCCAGAACGCGACCTGAAAAAAGACGTACTTGCAACCTTGCAAAGCCTAAAACCTCAATTTTTTGGCTCACCTAATATCCTTCTCTATCACTCCCCAACTAACATTACTGAGTTCACTGAAAATGGCATTAATTTGCAACTTTCTGGACATACCCATTTAGGACAGATATTTCCTTTCAATTTTATCACGAAGTTAATTTATCATGGGTATGACTATGGCCTACATTCAATTGGAAACTATACGCTGTACACGAGCAGCGGAATTGGAACATGGGGACCAGCCATGCGCACCAATAGCACCCCAGAAATTGTTGTAATTACACTGAAAAATAAAACTGACTAATCCAAATGCCTGAAATATTAACTCAAAAAAACTTACTAGCCAAAAAGGCTCAGGTAATAAAAGATATCAAGGAAGGAAAACTTTTTATCTATCCTACTGACACTTTGCATGGACTAGGTACAAATGCTCAAAATAAAAAGAGTGTAGAAAAAATCATAGATCTCAAAAGAAGATCTGGAAAAGCCTTTCTCATAACTGCACCGTCTCTCGAGTGGATATTTGATAATTGCGTAATCACAAATAAAGAAATAGAAAAACTACTAACTGAAAAACTGCCCGGACCATATTCTTTCATCTTAAAATTGAAAAATGCTAAAGCCGTTAGTCCATTAGCAGTTAATTTTAGTAAGACAATTGGCGTTCGCTTGCCTAATAATTGGTTTTCTCAAATTATTGCGGAAAGTGGCGTGCCTTTTATTTCTACTTCGATAAACTACGCCGGAGAACCTTCAGCTAAGCACTTATTTGATATCCCCCAAGAGCTCCGAGACTCAATGGATTACATCATTTGGGACGAAGCATCTTCTACTGGAAAAGCCAGTACCATCATTGATGTAACTTCTGGAATACCAAAAATACTTCGCCCCTAAACTTTTTCTCGTGATACATCATTTAAAAATCTAATGATCGCTACTTCGATTTATCAAATAAAA
>JBAXPY010000044.1:0-9439 GCA_037132035.1 Candidatus Moraniibacteriota bacterium
GACTTGCTTTTAAACAACAAGTCGATTTTTCTTATGACGAAAACAACAATAGCACTCCTAGATTAACCTAATTTTTCCTTAAAATAATTCTCAAGCTCAGAAATTTTAATTCTTTCTTGCGCCATCGTGTCACGATCCCTCACTGTCACCGCCTGGTCACTCAACGTTTCAAAGTCCACCGTTACGCAATAAGGCGTACCGATTTCATCTTGACGGCGATAGCGTTTGCCGATCGATTGGGTTTCGTCATATTCCACTATGAAATTTTGTTTCAATGTATTCCAAATTTCCTTAGCTGGAACAGATAATTCTTCCTTCTTGGACAACGGCAAAATGGCGACCTTCACTGGCGCTAGACGCTTGTCCAATTTCAGAACGACACGAGTTTCCTCACCCACAATCTCCTCGGTGTAAGATTGGTCAAGAAACATAAAAACTAAACGCCCTAAGCCAACGGATGTCTCCATAATATGCGGAATAAATTTCTCTCCGGTTTTCTCATCAAAATAATTCAACTCTACGCCGGAAAACTTGGAATGCTGAGAAAGATCCCAATTACCTCGTGCGTGAATGCCTTCGATTTCCTTAAATCCTCCAAGAGTTTTGAAATTATATTCGATATCATAGGCTTCTGAGGCATAGTGTGCCAATTTTTCGTGTTTATACCAATGAATTTTATTCTCTTCGATGCCATATTCAAGGTACCATGCCCAACGAGTAGCTTTCCACTCTTCATATTTTTCTTTCATCATATCGGGATGTAAGAAATATTGCATTTCCATCTGTTCAAATTCACGGGTGCGAAAAATGAATTGGCGCGCTACGATCTCATTGCGAAAAGCTTTTCCGACCTGTGCGATGCCGAACGGCAATTTCCTGTGCAACGAATCGATTGTATTTTTATATTCCAAATAAATTCCTCCACACGTTTCCGGCCGCAAGTAAACCACACTTTCTTCTTTCAATTCATCCGTCGGCGAACCGATATTAGATTTTACCATCAAAGAGAAAATCTTAGCCGGAGTCAAGTCAGTCGAACCGCAATTAGCGCATTTTAATTTCTTTTCCTCGCGCAATTTATCCAGATAGCCATTGAGCTCATCTAGCGGTGCTTTGTCAGCATTAATCCCAAATTCTTCCAAGATATGATCAGCGCGAAAACGTGATTTGCATTTTTTGCAATCCACTTGCGGATCGTTGAAACCACCCACATGACCAGATGCGACCCACGTGGTTGGATGCATAAAAATTGCACTATCGAGGCCCACAACAT
This sequence comes from Candidatus Moraniibacteriota bacterium, assembly GCA_037132035.1. Taxonomy (GTDB): domain Bacteria; phylum Patescibacteriota; class Minisyncoccia; order Moranbacterales; family UBA2206; genus UBA9630. Next base: position 1,274 of record JBAXPY010000044.1, read on the forward strand.
CATCACGCAGCTGCACCATAGCTTTCCACCAAGCATCACGGATATTATTTTTTAAAAGCGTTCCATAATGCCCATAGTCATAGATCGCTTGCATACCACCGTAAATCTCTGATGACGGATAAACAAACCCCCGCCGTTTGCACAACGATGTAATCTTTTCCATTATCAATTGCCTGTCTTCGTTTGCCATATTATTAAAATTAAAAAATTAAAAAAAATCCCGTTCCCACAATTAAAGAATAAAAATATTCTTGAATTGCCAGAACGAGACTATTCCCGCGATTCCATCTAGCTTCTCGCCTCTTCAGCGAACACCTTGATTTCTAATTTTTTCCTCACGGAGCCAAACCCGTGAAATTATTAACACCACTAACATATACTAACGATTTCTTGGTTTTTTGTCAATCTCAAAAAAATAACCCGAATTGCTTTAAAGAAAACAATTCGGGCGAAAAATCTAAAACGCACTTAATCAAAGGATGTCAAAGACAAAACACGTAAAATTTCTTGTATTTTTTTTGCCAACACCTTTTGCGCCTCTGAATATTTTATCGGATCGCGAAAAAATTTTGTGCAACCGACACATTCACAATGAACAACCCAATTACTACCACCTAGCTTGCCACCGCCAAAATGAGAAATGTATTCTCGACTACCACAAAGACAAAAAAAATCTACCTTTATTGCTTTCTTAGGAATTCCATTCATTCCGAATCTTGGATCAAATTCGAAAGGAACACCCTTTTCCCTTACCAAATCCTTAATCCTATCAATAGCTCCCATTCATCTTCCCTCCTTTTTTAAAAGTACTAACTAAATAGACTCATCGGAAAACTTCAAAAAATATTCCTTTGGTCGCATTTCCTCCTCGACCACTTTTTTCCAATCAAGATTAACCTCCGAAACGCGCATCACTTTTCCATCATTATAACACATTGGATCAATCACGCGCGATTTACAGAAAACTTGTGCATCATAATTCTCGAAATTATTCACGCAGCCTACTTGATTATTCATCCTCTCCCAAAGTTTTTTCAACATCGCATCCCCATTAAGATATGCATTTATTTTATCCAACACTTCCATATCAGTTAAATATAAATCGTCTTTTAAAATATATTTTTTATCCAAAGCATATTTTAAATAGTCGCCAGTTGTACGAAACATTATTGCCGATTCAATATTGGAATAGAAATATTTGTTAGCATAAAAGAATAAATCAGCAAAATTTTGAGCTGAACGGTAATCAGCAAATATCCATTGAGCGTTTTTCGTTGTTAAGCTAGCCAAAATATCTTTTATTTTTTCAGCGTGTTCTGGTGCATATTTACGAAAATGCCAAATTGTCCGTAAAGAATAATCAATCCGATCAGCACAGATATCCGGTAGATTGTTTTCTTTTAAAGGAAAATTTTTGTCATTCAGGACGTACTCTAAATCTAAATTATATTTCTTAAGAATCACTGGGATTTCTGATCGTCTGACATGCTCATCGAAAATATTATCCTGATGACTCTGTTCCTTCTGCGACCCTTCAGCAAAAACATAATCAGCACAATGCGAAAAAGCACTATGCGAAACATCATGAATAAGTCCGGAAACTTGCTCGGAAAGTTTTGCGTCAAATCTTCGCAAAAGCAAATAAACCCCAAGCGAATGCTCAAGACGAGAATGTACCGTCCCAGGAAAAAACGGCTCAAAATAGCCAGCTTGGTCGATACCCTTAAGTCTTTGCATAGCAAAACTTTCCAATAAATCCAAAATTACTGGTTCGGTGATTTCATTTTTTCCATAAATCGGATCCTTGTATTGCATAAAAATCAAATTACTTTCCGCACCAAACTTCCGCTTTCTAGTTTTTTATCAAATTCAAAATAGTATCCCTTATTGTGCCCGCCATCGGCGACCGTAATTTCATTCTTATTACAATCTAAAATCCTTTTTATTTTAAGTTTAACGTTCTCTTTTGGCGTAACAGCTTCCAAATCATCAGAGATAGCGACATGATTATGTACACGTAAGATATTAAGCTTTTCCTCCACGCCCATCACCTCACCTACGAATTGAAATTTCGCCAGATTATTCTTATTTTCAAAGTTATGCTCCGGCTCACGCCCCAAAAGAAACCCAGTTGAATATCCCCGATGGACCAAATTATCTAATTCTGCTTTTTGCTTTTTAGCGATCACTCTTATTTCTTTTTCTGGCAAATTATTTTCTAGAGCATCGAGCACCGCACGATAAGCCCGTGTCACAATCGCCAGATAATAGGCACTCTTGGCTCGTCCTTCGATTTTGAATGATTCCACGCCCGCCTCGCGCAAGTCTGCCAGCTGCGCAAGTAAATTCATATCATAACTGTTAAAAAAATAGGTCCCGTGAGAATCCTCCTCCACATCCATCCCATATCTCTTTTGATCATCAATCACACTTATTTTTTTTACGTCTTTTTTCTCGCACTTTTCATGATAGGCCCACCGACACGGCTGTGAGCAATCCCCAAGATTGGCACTGCGATCAGTCATCCACTTGGATAAAATACAACGCCCAGAATAACTCATACACATAGCGCCATGAACAAAATATTCTAGCTCAATATTTCTAGTCTTCTTTTTAATTTCTTCAATCTCAGAAAGTGTCACCTCACGCGCGAGAATAATCCTTTTCACGCCTTGCTTCTTCCAAAAATCCACCGCCGCAAAATTAGTCGCATTAGCCTGAGTGGAAAGATGAATCTCCGCATCTGGCCAATATTTTTGGATGAGGAGAATTATCCCTGGGTCACTAGCGATGATTGCATCGACTTTCAGTTTTCTTAAAAATTGAATATGCTTTTTGATTTTTTCTAAATGCTTATTGTGGGCATAGATATTCAGCGTCACATAAATTTTTTTCTCGCGTGCATGCACATACATAACCGCCTCTTTCAAATCCTTATCCGAAAAACGATTAATCCGCACACGCAAAGAAAAATCCGGCACACCACAATAAACAGCGTCCGCACCATAGAAAAGCGCGTATTTAAGTTTTTGTAAATCACCTGCCGGTGCCAAAAGTTCGATTTTTTTTATCATCTTAATTTGCTTATTAACTCTTAAAACCTGCGAAATTCAATTTCCTTCCTTAATCTAACAAAAAAAACACAGATTAGCAATTTGCGCCTATTTCCAGACCTTTAATTCAAAAAACATAAAGGGGCCATCTGATAGATTTCAGACAGCCCCTTCTTTTGCTAATAAATTATTGGGCGACAACACTGTCGCCAATATCCGATGCTATCCAACTGGATAGCATACATGATATTGCCACTGGCCACGATGAGCACATCGCCCATCACTTCAATATCTGTCGCTACGACGGATATCGTTTCAACCAGCGTCAGCCTAGTCGCATCTGCGACATCAATAATTAGAATGTTATTTTTTGTGGCGATAAAAATTCTATCACCACTTTTTTTAAGAAGCACTGGAAGACTGTTAATGTCCAACTCCCCGACTTGACTAGCCGACGATAACCATGACAACTCGTAGTCTGGCTCAGTCGGACTGACAATCGCCAAAACTCCGCGCTGATCATCTCCTGCCAGCACAAAGATATACTGATTCTCCGCCACCACGTCAATGGCTCTATGAAAAATCTCATAGCCATTCTCAGTGTAAAAACTTCCCAGTGGCTGACCTAATTTCCAAAGTGCACTAGGATCGCTTGTATCCCAAGCGCCGACTCCACTCTCGCCCATCGCCAAAAAAAGCCGCTTTTTTTCTTTTTGGAAAAAAGCTTTCTCTGGCGCTCCCTCCGGTGTGACCTCATCCGTATAATTGAGGCCTCCTCCAGAAAGTGGAGTGTACGACCGCATATATGGAACATCTCCGCCACTCCACACGCCGCCAATATTAATGTTGACGTCATCAGCGACGATCATCTTCGCATCTTTTAGCTGACATTCCATACCGTAGGAACCTCCTACAGCTGTCATTGTGTTTAAATTCACAACGACACCGCAAGACTCCCTATAGCTTGACAGCACATAGCCCTTACCATTCAAAATGGACATTTTGGCAAAAGCATCCCAATTCCGAAATCCACTTTCTCGCAATGATGCTATTTTTTGCAGATAGAGCTTAGGGAATGGCTGGTTCTGAGCCACTGGACACTCAGATGTTCGAGCGGTTTCGAGGGATCGCCCTCGTTCGGGTCAATGATCTGAAGTCTCATGAGACAGGGGCTAGCTTCTGACATTTTTGACTAATTGAGTCAACTCAATCAGTCAGTCAGTTATCAAGCTTCGGGGGAATATCTTACTATCTTATGATACGCGAAATATTCCTCCCTAAATATTTTTTTAAAAAAATAAAGACGCCACTATTATTCCGTGATTTCTGTCCGCAAACTTTCCATCAAATCCATATAAAATTTCAAATTATGAATTGCTGAGAGTCGCATGGCGATTGGGTCTTTCATGGCAAAGAGATGCCGCAGATAGCTTCGCGAATAATTCTTGCAAAGCTGGCAATCACAATTTGCATCCACTGGTCCAAAGTCTTCCCTGAATTTTTCGTTATTAATATTGATTGTTTCATAGAAATCATCATCCCCCGTAGAGACGCGTTTTATCGCGTCTTTGTTTATTTTTTTAGACGCAATGAATTGCGTCTCTACGATCTTTCTTATAAATAACCGACCATGCCTTCCCTCTCTTGTTGGAATCACGCAATCAAACATATCCCAACCGCAATTGGTAAATTTAACAATATCAGCTGGTGTTCCAACGCCCAAGGCGAAACGTAAGGAATTTTCTGGAATGAGCTTGGCAGTTTCGCGTACAACGTCTTCCATGAAATTTCCGTCAACATCGACATGCCTCGCTCCAAAACCATAGCCATCAAAACCAATCTCGACTAACTTTTGCGCGCAATATTTTCGCAAATCAGCATGTCCTCCACCCTGAATAACACCAAAAATCAGTGGCCGATCTTCTTTTGATATTTTTCGTTTTTTCAACTGTTTTTCATATTCAATCTTGCAACGATCCGCCCAGCGGACTGTCCGTTCAACGGCGTCTTTGATTTTTTCTTTTGTGTAACTATTCGGTGGCACGTCGTCCAGCACCACCATCATGTCAACTCCTAGATCAAATTGAATTTGAATTGATTTTTCTGGTGAAATTATATGCGTTGATCCGTCCAAGGGAGATTTGAAAATAACAGCCTCATCAGTAATCTTCCCCATCTTAGGATTCTTATGAATCAAAGAAAAGACCTGATAACCGCCTGAGTCAGAAAGGAGCGGCGTATGCCAATTCATAAACTGATGGATGCCTCCGGCATTTTTTACAAGTTCCGTTCCGGGTTGCAAATATAGATGATAGGTATTCACTACCATTGAACTCACACCCGAACCGGATAGATCATCCTTGTCTAGCGATTTTACGAAACCACGCGTCGCGTCAGGCATAAAAAACGGGGTAGTAATTACTCCGTTTTTTGTCTTAATCTGACCGCTTCTCGCGGTGTTTTTCCTAGCTATCAAGTTAAACATCAATTAGCTACCTTATAATTTCCCACCAAGCCATCATCCTCATAAAGCCGAGTGCTTTTACCTGGAACCTTAGCAGATATATTCTCTCCTGTAAATAGATCTTTGGCAGAAAAAATCGATTCATTCAATAACGGCGCTTCTTGTCCAACTTGATCAGCAGAAGGCTTGATTTTTACCTGAAAGGCCACTTCTTTCCCTGGTGACACTATTCCTGCACCTGCCTCTAAATTGCCAATATTCCATACGATAGAATTAGTTCTTTCGTTATAAAAGATTGGAGATCCTTCGGGGAAAAATTTTCCTGTTGCACTGACTGATGTGGGCAAAACCGCTTCCACCTTTGCACTTTCGATATCATTAGAAATATTTGATGCGACAAAATGCATGGTATATGTTGACTCTTGCGAGACCTTAGGCGGAACCGGACCAGTATTGGGAATCTTGGCATCGTTATAGTAACCCTTCACATCCAAGACCAACTTTGAGTTAAGCTTAATATCCATTTTATTCCCGGAGATAACTTTATTCATACTGATTGGCGTTGGAATGTCGGGACTATCAATTTTTGCCAAACTGGAAATGACAAAATTCTTATCATTACCACTCGCCACAGGAATGACACTTTTGATATTTATTATAAACGCTATCGTACCACCCTGGCCAGAAGCAAGATTTTTTAGCTCCTTATGATCCGAGGCTTTCCAAGTAATCGTCTTGCTGCTAGCGTCATATGCCCCTCCGTCTGTGTCTAGTGTTGAATAGTCCAAAACAGTGCTATCGATATGCTCAGTCACAATCACATCGCGAAGTCCCAATGGCCCTTCGTTTTTGTAATCTATCTTGAATCGCAAATTATCACCAGCATTTGCAGTTAGATTACCCAAGCCATTAACTGTCTGCTTGATTACTAGCGGTGAGGATATTATTTTTGTTCTAGCACTCTCTTCATTATAGCTAACAAATCCGCCATTGTTATTCGCACCGATTGTCACTTTGGCCAATTTAACCTCATCCCGATTACCGGACATTCTTCCTGCCACCACAATTTTTCCACTTTGCCCGCCAGGCAGGCTACCGATATACCAAATATTATTTCCCTCAAACACCTTAGGGTCAGAACTGGTAAACGTAAACTGTTCAGGATAATCAATTTTCACCCGGATATTTTCAAAATTCTCCACACCTTCATTCTTATAATTAATCAAATAATTTACTTCGTCATTAGATGAAATATTCTGTGGTGCCGTTACCTCAAGTGTTATCGGCGTTGAAATGACACCAACCGACAATTGATCTCCCGCCATGAAGGTTGTACTGACCGTTGATGGCATATAGGAAATTTCCGCTTTAATCTTAATCAGATTCCCTTTAGGACTATACGCTCGACCATTAAAAACTATTTTTCCTTCGCTCTGTCCTTTGATATCAGCGAATTTTAGCACACTAACCATTGTGCCTTCGCTCTTGAAATCAGCATTCCCCTCAGACTTGAAATCCTCAGGATAAGTCATCTTCAGTGTGACATTTTTCAGATCAGCGCGGTTGTCATTTTTATATTTTATTTCATAAGTAACCAGATTGCCACTTTTAACTTCTGCCGGTCCTTCCAAGGAGACAGAAAGCCGATCAGTGTTGAAAAAAGATTGCTTTATCTTATAGAATCCCACCACAACTGCAATCACCAAAAGCAATCCGCCCACGATGAGCGCTCCCTTTTTTACAATCTTCTTATCTTCCTTTTCAATCACATCCTCTTTTTCTAACCATTCATCTTTGGGCAGTCCACCTTTTTCAGGGGAAGTAAAGACTATCGAGCTTGCATCGAATTCGCTTTTTTCATGTTGCAGTAATTCCTTGTTTGGTTCCTTTTTATAGAGTTCGTTTTGTATTTCATCAAGAGACATAATCCATTTTTCTGCTAATTGGCACGTTGCCTACTAGCAAGAAGAAATAATATTTTAACGCTATCCTAATTTTACAGTATTAACCCAAGTTTATCAAGTGCTTTTTGCGAACAAAAAACATCCAAAAAAATCGGATGCCTCTTGTCTATTTTTTATTTCATCAAAACAACCAGCTAGCCAGAAGCTAAGATTTTTCCACAAGGTACGTTGCTATTTTTCTTGCCAACCAGAGCTACAAGAACCACAGTATGTTTGAGGACATGTCTGACAAGAATTGGAACACGATGGAGTCTGATATCCGCAAATTCCAGAACTACACGGAAGCGAACAAGTGCCAGTGCAATTACCAGGCGTGCAGGGGTCCTTGCAGGCTCCGCTCAACGAATCCCAAACCTTTGGAGCTATGCAGTTGTAGCATCTTTCACCAGTAACACAACAATTCGTTCCGGCGGTTGTAACTTCAGTTGAAGATGTGGGTTGAGTTGCCCTGCAGCTGGCGTTGCCTGAACATGATTGGGTGCAAGTTGGATCTTTACAAATTGAATTTACGGGATCCCAGATCTTTGGAGCTGTGCAGTTGTAGCATTTTTCACCAGTAGTGCAACACTTTGTTCCGGCTGTTGTGACTTCAGTTGAAGATGTGGGTTGAGTTGCCCTGCAGCTGGCGTCGCCTGAACATGATTGGGTGCAAGTTGGATCTTTACAAATTGAATTTACGGGATCC
>JBAXPY010000045.1:0-9284 GCA_037132035.1 Candidatus Moraniibacteriota bacterium
CTAATCAATTTTTAATCTCAGAATTAGTGTCTAAAGAAATGGGTACTTGACAACTCGCTAACCCAGGAGATTACATCCTAAAGACCATGACTAATGCCAGTCAGTTTGTCCAGAAAGAGGAGAACATCACCTTGAAAGAAAGAGGAGTGGTGAAGAGGAAGATTGTGGTTTAGGGGGGGGATATTCTCGTCGTTGCATGAATAGCGCTTATTTTATCTAAATGGCCTATTTTTTGCTTTCTTGAAAAAAACTTAAAAGTAGGTTAAAGTAAGGTTATTGGTTAAATAGCCGACTAAATGGTGACTTTATGGAAAAATACAATCCGAAAGAAATCGAAAAAAAATGGTCCCGCGAGGCGGTATTTCGCTGTGCTCAACGAGAATATTAAGGCTTTATATTATGGAAAATAAATACAATCCAGGGAAAATAGAACCGAAATGGCAAGAGTATTGGAGAAAGTATCCGGAGCTATTTAATGCTGATTATAGCTCAAATAAAGAAAAACGCTTTATTCTGGACATGTTTCCCTATCCATCGGGAACGGGGCTGCACGTGGGACATGTGGAGAGCTATACGGCGACAGATATCTATTCTAGGTATCTCCGGATGAAAGGCTTTGAGGTTCTTCACCCACAAGGTTTTGATGCTTTCGGGCTGCCAGCGGAAAATTACGCCATTAAAACCGGAGTTCATCCCAAGGAGACTATCGAAGAGGCAATCAAAGTTTTCAAAAAACAGATTGATTCGCTGGGCTTTTCTTACGACTGGAGCCGAGAGGTCAACTCGTCTTTGCCAGAATATTACAAATGGACACAGTGGTTGTTCTTGTTATTTTATAAAAATGGCTTGGCCTATAAGAAAAAAGCGAAAGTCAATTGGTGTCCAAAATGTCAAACGGTTCTTGCTAATGAGCAGGCGGAAAATGGGAAATGCGAAAGATGTGAGAGTGAGGTAACGCAAAAAAATCTCGAACAATGGTTTTTCAAAATCACTGATTTCATTGAACCCTCCTTTGTCAAGGCTTCGGCAGGGCAAGGGATAATAAAAACCTCCGGATTATTGGATGGATTAGACAAAGTTGATTGGCCAGATTCGACCAAGGGTTTGCAAAGAAACTGGATTGGGAAATCCTTTGGTTCTGAGGTTGATTTTGCGATTGAAAATAGTCAAGAAAAAATAATTGTTTATACGACGCGCATCGATACATTATTTTCCGGAACGTATCTCTTGCTTGCACCGGAGCACCCTCTAGTTAATATCATAACGATAGAATCACAAAAAAAAGAAATAAATGCATATTTAATTGAAACAGCCAAAAAGACAGAAATTGAGAGACAGGAATTGCAAAAAGAAAAAACTGGGGCTTTCACTGGAGTCTATGCAACCAATCCCGCGACTGGAGAACGAATACCAATTTGGATTTCTGATTTTGTTTTAGTGAATTATGGAACCGGAGCAGTTTTTGCTGACGCGCACGATTCGCGGGATTTTGAGTTGGCTAAGAAATATGACATTCCACTTCAAGTTTCTATTAGGCCAAAAGACGATGAACTTTGGGAAAAGGTCAAAAATCTGGAGGTGTGCTTTGAAGAAGAAGGGGTGTTAGTGAACTCTGCTCAATTTAATGGTCTGTCTTCTGGAGAAGCGAGAATTAAAATTACTGAGTGGTTAGAAACAAGAGGAGCTGCTCGTTTTAAGGTGAATTATAAATTGCGTGATTGGCTAGTATCTCGCCAGCGCTATTGGGGTGCGCCAATCCCGATTATTTATTGCGAAAAATGCGGCGAAGTTCCAGTGCCAGAAGCTGATTTGCCAGTAGAGTTGCCAGACGATGTTGATTTTAAGCCGACAGGTGAATCTCCACTCAAATATTCGAAGAAGTTTCAAGCTGTTATTTGTCCAAAATGTGGTGCGAAAGCACGAAGAGAATCGGATACAATGGACACATTCGTTTGTTCTTCTTGGTATTATTTGCGCTATGCTGATCCAAAAAATGAAAAGGAGTTTGCCTCAAAAGAGTTACTTGAAAAATGGTTACCAGTTGATCTTTACGTCGGAGGAGCGGAACATTCTGTTTTGCATTTGCTCTATGCTAGATTCTTTACAAAGGTCTTGCATAATTTAGGCTATTTGGAATTTGACGAGCCATTTTTAAAATTGAGACATCAGGGAACGATTCTGGCGGAAGACGGAACAAAAATGTCAAAGTCCAAGGGCAATGTGGTCAATCCGGATGATGTCGTAGCTCATCATGGCGCCGATGCGCTGCGTTGTTTTGAAATGTTTATGGGACCACTTGAGGATATGAAGCCTTGGCAAACGCGGGGTATTATCGGGATAACTCGATTTTTTGAGAAGATTTGGAATATGCAAACAAAGATTAGCAAGAAGGGTTCTACTAATAGCAAGCTAGATAATTTGATGCATAAAACAATCAAAAAAGTTTCGGAGGACATTGAATCTATGCATTATAACACAGCGATCAGTCAGCTAATGATTTTATCAAATGCTTTGGAAAAAGAGCCCGAAGTATCAGAAGCTCATTACAAATTATACTTATTGCTCTTGGGTCCCTTCGCTCCACATATTTCTGAAGAGCTTTGGAGTGGACTTGGAAATACTGAATCAATTTTCAAAGAGAAATGGCCAGAATATGATCTGAATTTGATTCAAGACGAAGAGGTTGATCTTGTAATTCAGGTCAATGGAAAAGTGCGCGACATCGTGAGGGTGAATGCGGATATTTCAGAAGAAAATGCGAAAAAAGTGGCAATGGAGAACGAAAAAATAAAAAAACACCTCGAAGGAAATGTAATAAAAAAGATTATTTTTATCAAAGGACGATTGATTAATATCGTAATTTAGCGTAATATCCTCCTCTCTCCTGGGGAGAGGATGTCTGAAGGACGGGTGAGGGAAAGGTCGTTATTAAAAAAAGAAGCCATATGAAATAATGAATTTTTATTATCAAAAGGCTCCTCCCTCATCTGACCTCTGGCCACCTTCTCCCTAATGGAGAAGGGGAAATAAACAAAAGCGCTCTAACACTATGCAAGCAGTAATCCTAGCAGCTGGTAGGGGAAAGAGGATGAAGAATTTAACAGACGAAGTCCCGAAGCCGATGCTGAAGCTAAAGGGTAAACCGATTTTGGAGCATAAAATAAATATGTTACCAAAAGAAATTGACGAAATAATTTTTGTTATTGGTTATTGTGGCGATTATATCATTCGTCATTTCAAGAGATATTTTGGCGGGCGAAAGATTGTCTATGTTTATCAAGATAAGATTAATGGAACTGGCGGAGCGTTGCATCTGGCACGGAGCGTTCTTCGGGATAAATTTCTTGTTATTATGGGTGATGATCTTTATCATAAAAAAGATTTAAAGCGGATGCTGAAGCATAATCTGGCTATTTTGGGGCATGAAGTTGAGGATACAAGCAAATTTGGGATTATTAAAACAAACAGGAAGGGCTATATGGTTGATGTGATCGAAAAGCCAAAAAAGTCTAAGGATAAATTAGCTAATACTGCAGTGTATATGCTAAATAAAAAATTCTTTGATTATGATCTTGTGCCGATAGGCGGAGGGGAATTTGGCTTGCCACAAACTCTTGCAAAAATGTCTAGTAAATATAATATTGCAGTGGAAAAAGCCACTGAATGGCACTCAATAGGAAGCCCGGATGATTTGAAATCGGCCGAAAAAGTTTTGTATAAATTCTTGTAAAAAATATGCCTGAAAAACTAAAGAAGGTTGTAACAATTGGAGGTGGAACGGGTAGTTTTATGCTTCTGAGCGGTCTTAAAAAATACCCGATTCATCTTTCGGCGATTGTTTCTATGGCGGATGATGGCGGATCAACTGGGATCTTGCGGGATGAGCTTGGCGTGCTCCCGCCGGGAGATGTGCGGCAATGTCTTTTGGCACTGAGTAATTCAACTGAAACATTGCGAGAGTTGATGAATTATCGCTTTGAGGACGGAGGACTTAAGGGTCACAATTTTGGCAATCTATTCCTCAGCGCTCTAGAAAAAATTAAAGGCAATTTTTCTGCCGGAGTTACCGAGGCGGCAAAAATCCTGAGCATTAAAGGCGAGGTTATCCCGGTGACCGATGAAGATGCTCATTTATTCATACTCCTCAACAATGGAAAGCTGATCGAGGGAGAGGATGATGTTCGTCATAATTTTGAAATCAGAAAAGTTGGAATTAAGAAAAGTTATCTTTCTCCTCCAGTGCGCGCAAATAAGAAAGCGGTCCAGGAAATCTTAGAAGCTGATTTGATTGTTATTGGTCCGGGTGATTACTATGGCAGTATTATGCCAAGTTTTTTGGTGCGGGGAATTTCTGAAGCGCTCAAAAAAACAAAAGCCACTGTAGTTTTTAATTGTAATTTGATAAACAGAAAAGGGCAGACGGATAATTTTACTTTGGATGATTATGTCAATTTGATCAATCGACAAATTGGAAAAGAAAGAATTGATTTTGCCACTTTTAACACAAAAAAACCTGGTAAAAATTTGATTAAAAAATATGAAGAAGAGGGTCTACTTGTGGAATTTGATCATAAGCAAATTGCGAAAAGAACATATCGCGTAATTAGGGCAGATCTTTTGAGTGATAAAAGATCAATCTACAGTAAAGTGGATGCACTGGCGGCTACGCGAGCATTTATCCGTCACGATAGCGAAAAATTGGCGCAGGTTCTTATGATGATTTTAGAATTAGGGAGGTATGAAGGAATCATTAAGGAGATAATTTAAATCTCTCTGGATGAAAATATTTATTGATTTTGATGACGTCATTTTTAATACGAAGAAATTTTCATCCGATTTATTTGGGATTTTTGGTCGTCATGGAATCACACGAGATGAGTTTGAAAATTCCTATTATACTTTTTCCAAAAAATCTCAATCACAGGGTCGACATTATGATCCTGACGTACAAATTCAAGTTTTGAAAAAAAAGAATGGAGTTGATACTAAGAGCTTGAAATCAGATGTTGATAGATTTTTGAAAAATCTCAGTCGATATGTTTTTTCTGATGTTGAATGTTTCTTGAAGAATTTTCCCAAAAAGGATTTGTTTATTTTGAGTTATGGGCAGGCTAAGTTTCAAAAAATTAAAATTAATGGCGCGGGAATTGAGAATCTGGTGGGAAGGATTTTTATTACTAAGCGTAAGAAAGCTGATGTTATTCTAGGATTGGCGCGGAAATATGCTTTTTCGAAAAAAGAAGCTATAATTCTAATTGATGATCATCCTGAGCAGTTGGAGGCGGCAATGAATACTGGTGGTAAGATTAAGGCGTTTCACCTTTGTCGCAAAGAAGGTCGTTATCATGACCTACCGTGTCTTTTGCGAGACCATAGTGTGAAAAACCTTAAAGCTGTAGCGCGGGTAATTAAAGAAGAAAAAATGTGATTTATATGGAAAAGGAAAATGAAGAACAAAAAATAAATGGCGAAAAATTTTTTACCCTTTCGGAGTTTCGTCACGAGATTGGCATCCCTTTGATTTTGGCGAGAAAATTGGTTTTATGGGGCGAAATTAAAGCCTCGAAGGCGCTTGATGGAACGTTACAAATTGCACATTCCGAAGTTTTGGTGGCAAAAAAAATAATGGCTACTCCCTGGAAAAAAGCCGTCTATTTTTTTCGTGCATTGGGTCCGGGATTGATCACTGGAGCGTCTGATGATGATCCGTCTGGCATTGGGACCTATTCTTCGGTCGGTGCTAAATTTGGCTTTTCTATCCTTTGGATGGCGGCGTGGCTTTTGCCAGTAATGCTTGCTGTACAGGAGGCTTGTGCTCGAATTGGAATAGTAACTAATAAGGGACTTGCCGGAGTTTTGCAAAAGCATTATAGGAAAAAAATTGTGCTTGTTGTTGTAGTCTTGCTGATCATTGCAAATATCGTGAATATTGGTGCGGATTTGGGTGCAATGGCGGCAACACTTACGATGCTGACCAAGATTAATTTTTATCTTGCTGCAATTTTTTTCGCTCTACTTTCCATTATACTGGAAGTGTTTATTGGTTATCATTTTTATGTTAAATTTTTGAAATGGCTAGCTTTTTCTGTCTTGGCTTATGTGGTTGCGGGGATGCTTATCCATCCAGAATGGCTGACTGTTCTCCGCTGGACATTTATTCCCGGGATTAGATTTAATGAGGAATATGTTTTTGCGATGGTGGCGGTGTTTGGTACAACAATCACACCCTATCTTTTTTTCTGGCAAGCATCGGAGGAAGTGGAAGAGAACAAATTACATAAAAAATTGCATAAACTTCTTCATGGTGAGAAAGAAGATGATTTGCATACCAAGATTGCTAGGATGCGCACAGATGTTGGTACGGGAATGATCTTGGCTAACATTGTTTTTTTCTTTATCGTACTTACTGCAGCGCAAACATTTTTTGCTCATGGCATTACAAATATCGAATCAGCTGAGCAGGCGGCGCAGGCGCTCCGACCACTTGCGGGGGACTGGGCATATCTTCTTTTCGCGATTGGAATTATTGGCACAGGACTTTTGGCGGTGCCGGTCTTGGCCGGATCAGGTGCTTATGCTCTTGCGGAGATAATGAAATGGCACGAAGGATTGGATTTGAAATTTTCTCGCGCCAAAGGTTTTTATGCGGTAATTGCTCTTTCGATTCTGGTTGGGCTTGGGTTGAATTTTTTTCAAATCAATCCAATTACCGCACTGTATTACTCGGCTTTTTTAAACGGGATCATTGCTCTTCCGCTCCTTATTGTTATTATGGTGGTGGGGAATGATAAAAAAATAATGGGGAAAGAGACTCATCCACTTTGGGTGAAATTTTTTGGCTGGCTCGCTGTTGTTTTTATGGCGGTGTTAACGTTGATTTCAATTTGGTTGTATTCCAGATAGTCTCCTCGCCCTCCGAGAGAGGATGCCCGCAGGGCAGGTGAGGGTACGTTGCTTGCTAAGAAAAGCTTAGATACAAATTGGACATTTTTTGCGCGAATATCACTTCCTCATCCGTCCCGCCGTGGCGGACCACCTTCTCCCGGAGGGAGAAGAGGGTATAAATAAGAAATTATTTTAATAAATGATTAATTATTAACTGTAAAAATATGAGATATAAATTTTTGCCCAAAGAGGATGCGAAGGTGAATGAGATCATCGTGCGGGAAAATAAACGTCAAAAGGAAGAGTTGGAATTGATTGCTTCGGAGAATTATGTTTCTTCGGCAGTGCTTGAGGCTCAGGGGTCAGTATTGACCAATAAATATAGCGAAGGAACTCCGGGGCATCGTTATTATGGAGGAAATCAAATTATTGATGAGATGGAGCTTTTGGCTGTGGCGCGACTCAAGAAAATTTTTGGGGCGGCGCATGCCAATGTGCAACCGCTCTCTGGTTCTCCGGCTAACGCGGCAGTCTATATGGCATTTTTGAAACCGGGGGACAAGGTGCTTGGTCTCAAGCTTGATCATGGCGGGCATCTTTCTCATGGTCATCCGGTCAACTTTTCTGGTATGCTTTATGATTTTGTGCAATATGGAGTAGATCCTAAAACTGGTCGCATTGATATGGCGGAAGTGCGGCGGATTGCCAAGAAAGAAAAGCCAAAAATGATTGTAGCTGGTTATAGCGCATATTCAAGAGAAATTGATTGGAGGGGATTTAAGAAAATTGCCGATGAGGTGGGTGCTTATACTTTTGCTGATATCGCACACACCGCTGGGCTTATAGCTGCAGGACTGCTTTCCAATCCTGTGCCTTATTTTGATGTTGTCTCTACGACGACACATAAAACTCTGCGTGGGCCAAGGGGTGCGGTAATTATGTGTCAAGAAAAATTTGCAAAACAGATTGACCGGGCAGTTTTTCCCGGGATGCAAGGCGGTCCGCATAATCATACTACGGCGGCAAAAGCGGTGGCGTTTGGAGAGGTTCTCCGTCCAAGCTTTAAAAAGTATGCAACCCAGATAATTAAAAACGCCAAAGTAATGGCGGAAGAATTTATTAAGTTAGGCTATGATGTGATTTCTGGCGGAACGGATAATCATTTGTTCATTTTAAACCTTGGAGCGCGAGGAATTGGTGGGCGTGAAGCGGAAATAGTTTTAGAACAAATAGGGATTTCAGTTAGTCGTTCAACAATTCCCAATGATCCTAATCCACCAATGAATCCCTCCGGAATTCGCATTGGTTCGCCCGCAGCGACAACGCGCAAGATGAAAGAACGAGAAATGTGCAAAATTGTCGCCTGGATCCACAAGGCTTTGGAAAATAAGGAAAATAAGAAAGTACTATTGAGGATTAAAAAGGAAGTTAGGGGATTGTGTCTGGCATTTCCAATCCCGACAGAATGAAGTCAGTAAATCACATAATTACAAGGATGTGTTTTACGATATGTCCTTGTTTTTTTGTGTCAAAAAAAGTTATCCACAAATGCCTTATCGCCTTTGCATGTATTGACAGGAGACTAAAAATGTGCTATAATTGAAAATCATAATAAGGTCAGGTGAGCGAGTCATCAGCAATTCCTTATTATCTTGTGACGATAGTGATGGGAAGGAGGAGTAAGTTTTAGGTTAATAGAAACGATTTTGTAATTGAACTTATCGAACTTATTCTCAAATTATCTTTTTCATCACTTTCTTCGCAAGAAGATGTGATTCTTTGAATTTTAACCAAATACTTCGTAAGCAAATTATTTACTTACATTTTTTGCTTGTAGAAAACATAGTTCGGAGCTATTATTGAACTAGCAATAACTTAGCTAGAAATAAAAAAGTGTTTGAAGAATTTGGCAAGAAAAGTCCTCAAAATTTTCCAGAAAGGCGAAAGCCTGTGCGAAGAGAAAAGCTTGAACAAGCGTCAGAAAATTTTAATCCAGACAGAAGAAATTTTTTGATTGGTGCCAGCTTTTTTGCAGCGTCAGGTATCTTAGCCGGAGTGGATAAAAAAATAGATGTCGCAAAATCGCTAGGAAAACTTTTTGCGTACTGGAAAAGGAATAAGGAGATTGGAGTTGCAAAAGCAGAAGAAATGGAATTGAAAATAGAGGCACTGGATCTTGCAACGAAGCAACTGGATGTTCAGGAGCAAAAAGAGGCAGAGCAAGAAAAAGAAGAAGATTGTCGTTCCATTAAAGAGCTTATTAGTTTTAAGCCGGCGGAAAATGTGAAATTGGGTGAGGCGGAAATGGTTAAGCTTAAAAATTATTGGAAGAAAGCTTATGGCGAAGGCAATCTGAAATCAAGCCTAGAAAGTGCCTTGGTTCGGATGAAGGATTGGGA